>JAGNPP010000003.1 GCA_017989575.1 Chryseobacterium sp. | reverse complement strand
GTACTACTGGTAGCAAAGTTTTAGGATACACCATCCAGACCAGTACAGATAATGTGACTTTTACAACAGCGGCAATTGGTACTTTCCCAAATTATGGAGGATACAACTTAGCTGAAAAAGGAATTCCAAATACGGTTAGATTTACAAATCCAGTCAACGCAAGATATTTAAGAATGATCGTTGCAGACAGTGGAAAACGAGTAGCAGAGATCGTTCCTTTGGTTTGTGGACTTACGCCAATCGATATGACTTGTGAAAGAGTTCCATTAGTAAGCACCGGAACAAACTCTACAGCTACTGGCAAAAAAGCGGTTAGAAATCTTGACAATAACTGGACTGTGACTCATTTTACAGGTGGAACTGCATCTCCATCAACCAGTACTTTCAATTACAGCAGTATTGCGAATGCAGTTTTTCACCCTGCAATTGTAGTTGGTCGAGCGGTAGTAACAGCAGGAAATCCTAATCAAACTTGGGCAACCAGTCCATTCGGTAATGCAGATTGGATTTCTGCAACACAAAATGGATTTGATGTTGATGCACCAAATACCGGAGCTTCCACATTACCTAATACTTATTTCTTTAAATATAAATTTAATATTGATAATGCTTTCCTTGCAAACAATCTGAAACTAAGATTAGATTACTATGTAGATAATCAGATTGTACGGGTTTACATTAACGGAATTGATCAGAATATTAGTACAACAGATTTCTTAGGCTATGCAAATGGTCACGAAAAATCGACTTTTTTAAAGAATAATTTCCAAGCAGGAATTAATGAAATTGTTGTACAAATGTATTCCGAGCCACATTACGCAGGTTTATTAGTGCAAGGTATCGAGTCTTGCTATTGTGTGAAAGATCCAATTCCTGGAACACCGCAAGGTTACACAAAAGTGGGAATCACCAATCAAAATAAACAAGACACTTGGCCAAACACCATTCCAAATGGTCACATTGCTTTAGAATCCAGAAATGATGGTTTTGTAATCACACGTGTGAATCACGTAAGCTACTTACCAGCTCCTCTTACAGATTCTATTGCAGAGCCGAAGGAAGGAATGGTTGTCTATGATATTGTGGACAAATGTGTGAAACTTTTCAACGGAGTCAATTGGACTTGTATCCAAAGAACTTGTAATGATAGTAATTAAAAAAACACTTAGAAAAATGAAAAAAATAATATTAACATTCAGTCTGGGATTGGTTTCTTTTTGTAATGCCCAAGTGGCAATAGGAAAAAGTAATGTCAATGGAGATAGTACCATTTTAGACTTTAAAGACTCTGACAATTGGTTTGGCATCATTCTACCAGCTGTGCAACAAGCTTCTGAAACGCTTACACCAGCGAATAACGGTACTTTTCTTTTCGACAAAACCGATCAGAAAGTGAAGATGTACGAAAACAACAAATGGGTAATGCTAAGTCACGCGAAAGGAAATGGAACTCCCATTGTAAATAATGCTACAGCGGAAGTGGGTACGGGCGCTATCATTGGTGCCTCGACCACAAGTGCAAAAGGTGTATTGGTATTGGAATCTGACAACAAGGCAGCGATTCTCCCAAAGATTTTCCGTCCGGACATAAATGTTAGAAGTCCTTATCCAGGAATGATTTGTTATGATACATTTAATAAAATGATTGCCGTTTTTGACGGTAGCGTCTGGAATTTTTGGAAGTAATCAAATTAATTGTAACACATCAATTTGTTCAATCTTAGTAATGGGCAAAAACACAAATTTCATAACTAAGTAATTGACTTTTTTTAGGTTTCTCGAAACCGGTGCCATCATTTTTTATAAATGGTGGCATTTTTATTTACATTAATTACAAGACCAAAAAAAAGCTTCTCAATTGAGAAGCTTTCGGTTTATTTATCTGTTAGAAATATCTACATAGTCTCTAAGCTGAGCACCTTGGTAGATTTGTCTTGGTCTTCCGATAGGATCGCCTTTCAATCTCATTTCTTTCCACTGAGCAATCCATCCTGGCAATCTTCCCAATGCAAACATTACGGTGAACATTTCTGTCGGGATTCCCAAAGCTCTGTAGATGATTCCAGAATAGAAATCTACGTTTGGATATAGTTTTCTTTCGATGAAGTATTCGTCTTCAAGAGCTACTTTTTCTAATTGCATTGCAATGTCAAGCGCTTTGTCTTCAATTCCTAACGCCGCCAATAAATCGTCTGCCGCTTTTTTGATGATTTTTGCTCTTGGATCGAAGTTTTTGTAAACTCTGTGTCCGAAGCCCATCAAACGGAAGCTGTCATTTTTATCTTTCGCTTTAGCAACCCATTTGTTCACGTCACCACCATCTTTTTCGATCAATTCAAGCATTTCGATAACAGCTTGGTTTGCACCACCGTGAAGTGGACCCCAAAGTGCAGAAATACCAGCAGAAACTGATGCAAAAAGACCTGTGTGAGCAGAACCAACCATTCTTACAGTAGATGTAGAACAGTTTTGCTCGTGATCTGCGTGAAGGATCAATAATTTATCTAAAGCTTGAGTTACCACAGGATTGATTTCGAAATCTTCATTTGGTAATCTGAACGCCATTTTGTAGAAATTCTCTACATAGTTTAAATTATTATCTCCGTGGTTTAATGGAAGACCTAAAGTTTTTCTGTAAGTCCAAGCAGCAAGATGCGCAAATTTCGCAATCAGCAATTCAGCCGCAAGATCCATTTCTTCTTTAGACTGCACATTAACCGCTTTTGGGTTAAATGCCGTCAAAGCAGAAGTAAGCGTAGATAAAACTCCCATTGGATGCGCAGAACGAGGAAAAGCATCGATGATTTTTTTCATCTCCTCTGCTACGAAGTTATATTTTTTGATGTTACCGTTGAAGGTATTAAACTGATCTGTAGTAGGCAATTCTCCGTGAAGTAAAAGATACATTACTTCTGTAAAATTGGATTTCTCAGCAATTTGTTCAATGGGATATCCTCTGTAGAACAATTCCCCTTGATCTCCATCTAAGTAAGTAATTTCACTAATTGTAGCACCTGTGTTTTTGTAACCAAGATCCAAAGTAATCAATCCAGTCTGGTCTCTCAATTTGGAAATATCAATTCCTCTGTCTCCGATTGTACTATCTACGATGGGATATTCGAAACTTTTCCCGTCGTAATTCAATATAACTTTGTTATCTGACATATTAAAAAATATTTATGTGTTAAATATAACACTTTACTCGGAAATGGTCAACTGACAAAAGTCATATCAAGCAATTGATTCTATTGATGTTAATAATTGAACAAAAAAATAAATTCATTACGAAAAATTCAAACCATTAAATATCTGATTTACAATTACATAAAAATAAAAAGCATTCCTAACACTAGGAATGCTTCAAATTATAAATTTTTGTTAAATCTTATCTTTTGATTTTGAAAGCGTCCAATCCTGGGAAAACCGCAGTATCTCCAAGAGCTTCTTCTATTCTCAACAATTGGTTGTACTTCGCCATTCTGTCTGATCTGGAAGCCGAACCAGTTTTGATCTGTCCACAGTTTTGAGCCACTGCAAGATCTGCAATTGTAGAATCTTCTGTTTCACCAGATCTGTGTGACATTACTGTTGTATATCTGTTATGTTGAGCCATTTGCACAGCTGCCATAGTCTCGGAAAGAGAACCAATTTGGTTTACTTTTACAAGGATTGAGTTAGCTGTATTTTCTGCGATACCTCTAGAAAGTCTTTCAACATTAGTTACGAATAAATCGTCACCAACTAACTGAACTCTATCTCCGATTTTATCTGTCAATTCTTTCCAACCAGCCCAGTCATTTTCCTGCATTCCGTCTTCGATAGAGATAATTGGATATTTGTTTGCCAATTCTGCCAAGTAAGAAACTTGCTCACTGCTAGAGAACACTGGCGCATCTGGCGTTTGGAATTTTCTGTAATCGTAAACACCATCTTTGTAGAATTCTGAAGCCGCACAATCCAAAGCAATCATAATATCGTCTCCTGGCTTGTAGCCTGCTTTTTCGATAGCTTGCAACAAAGTATCCAAAGCATCTTCAGTTCCTTTGAATGTTGGCGCAAATCCACCTTCGTCTCCAACAGCTGTGGACAATCCTCTTCCGTGAAGAATAGATTTCAAACTGTGGAAAATCTCAGTTCCTTTTCTCAAGGCGTGAGAGAAAGAATCCGCTTTTACCGGCATTACCATAAATTCCTGGAAAGCGATTGGCGCATCTGAGTGAGAACCACCGTTGATCACGTTCATCATTGGAACAGGAAGTGTGTTTGCGTTTACACCACCTACATATTTATAAAGAGGCAATCTAAGTTCATTAGCCGCCGCTTTTGCAACAGCCAAAGAAACACCTAGGATTGCGTTTGCTCCTAATTTTCCTTTGTTAGGCGTTCCATCAAGCTCAATCATTACCGCATCGATAAGATTTTGTTCGAAAACCGGAAGACCGATTAATTCTGGAGCGATGATTTCTTTCACATTTTCCACCGCTTTCAAAACACCTTTTCCAAGATATTCTGGTGCGCCGTCTCTTAGTTCAACCGCTTCGTGCTCACCTGTAGATGCACCAGAAGGTACCGCTGCACGTCCCATTGCTCCACTTTCTGTGAAAACATCCACTTCTATTGTTGGATTCCCTCTAGAATCTAATATTTGTCTTGCTTCGATAAATGAAATGTAACTCATTGTCTTGATGTTTGTTTTTAAGATTTTAATTTGTTTACTTTTTTTAAAAGCATTGCAAATTTAAACAATTTTAAATATTATGTGATGAATCATTTCTTAAGATTTATCACATCTTCAAAATAGACCTATTTCAGGATTCTATATTTTATTTTAATAATGCCTTGATTAAGGCTTCCAATTTTCTTGAAAGCGCCTTGACTAAGGTCAAATTCTCTGGACGGCTTTAGCGGACCTCTGTCATTTACAGTAATAATTACCGATTTGTCATTTTCAACATTCACGATTTCTACGCGGGTTCCAAATGCAAGAGATTTGTTGGCTGCTGTCATTTTGGAATGTCTATACACTTCGCCACTGGCAGTCTTCTTTCCATCAAATTTATTAGCATAATAAGATGCGGTTGTGGATTTGAACTTCGAAGCATTATTTGTAGAATTTCTACCACCACAGGAAACGACCAGAATCGCAAGTAGGAATATGTACGTTTTAAAGGCGTATTCCAAGTATCTGTAAAAACTTTTCATTATAATAATTTACAAAGGTTAATAAATGGACGATAAAAATGTCAATTATTCATTAATATTTTGTTTATATTGCAGAAGTTTTCTAAATTAGACTTCTAAATCATTTTAGAATTAATCATAATCTTTTTTTGAAATGAATTACGAAAGTATAAAATTAACGATAGATAGAAAAATTGCAGTTGTAACCATCAACAGACCGGAGAGCCTAAACGCTTTGAATGCACAGGTTTTTAATGATTTGGAAAATGTTTTTGACATTTTGAACTCAGATAAAAATGTAAACTGTGTCATCGTTACCGGAAGTGGAGAAAAATCTTTCGTTGCAGGCGCTGATATTAAAGAATTTTCGGCCTTCAGTTCAGAAAAAGCCAAAGAGCTGTCAAAAAGGGGGCATTTGGTTTTTAATAAAATTGAAAATTGTAATAAACCCGTGATTGCAGCAATCAATGGTTTTGCATTGGGTGGCGGATTGGAATTAGCAATGGCCTGCCACATCAGATATGCTTCTGAAAACGCAAAATTAGGCTTGCCAGAAGTGACTCTGGGATTAATTCCTGGTTATGGTGGAACTCAAAGATTGCCAAAATTGGTAGGAAAGGGCTTGGCAAACGAAATGATTTTTTCGGCAAAAATGATTTCTGCTGAGAAAGCCAAATCAATTGGCTTGGTGAATGAAGTCTTTGCTTTGGACGAGTTGCTTTCGAAAACGGAGGAATTGGCTCAGCAAATTGTTAAAAACTCGCCACAAGGGATCGCAAAAGCCATCAAAGTAGTGAATGAGAGTGACAAAGAAAATGGAATGGAGAGCGAGATCGATTCTTTTGGGGAATTGTTCGCAGAAGGAGATTTTAAAGAAGGTGTTGCTGCTTTTCTGGAAAAAAGAAAGCCAGCCTTCAACTAAACTGGAATAATGAATTATAACAAATTCGATATTGCTTATCTTAAGATGGCGTCCGAATGGGCAAATCTATCTTACTGTAAGAGAAAAAAAGTGGGTGCGCTCATTGTTAAAGACAGAATGATCATCTCTGACGGCTACAACGGAACACCTTCTGGCTACGAAAATAATTGTGAGGACGAGGATGGGAAAACCAATTGGTTCGTTCTCCACGCAGAAGCCAACGCTATCTTGAAAATAGCAAGCAGTACACAATCTTGCAAAGGCGCAACCTTGTACATCACAATGTCGCCGTGCAAAGAGTGTAGCAAATTGATATTGCAATCCGGAATCGAAAAAGTGGTTTATATGACTGGCTATTCGGATGACAGCGGATTAGAATTTTTAAAAAATGCAGGCATTGAGATTTTAAATATCACCGAACAAGAACTATATATTATATGAGATAATTTATATTAACAATTAAAAAAACACAAATATGAACTGGTCCGAAAAAATTACAGACTTCTCAAATTTTCTTAAATTTGAGAAAAGCTTCTCCGACAACACACTTGACGCTTACGTGAGAGACATCAAAAAGCTCGAAAGCTTCGCTACAGAAGAATTAGACAACGTTTCTCCACAAGACATTTCCTACGAAAACCTACAGGAATTCATCTATCAACTTTCCAAAAAGAAAATTAGCGAGCGCTCTCAAGCTAGAGGAATCTCTTCTATCAAAGCATTTTTCAAATTTCTTTTGGAAGAAGAATACAGAGATGACAATCCTTCTTCATTATTAGAAGGTCCGAAACTAGGATTATATCTTCCTGATACACTTAGCATGGACGACATCGACAGAATCATCGATAGCGTTGATAAAAAAACCGATATTGGTCAAAGAAATCAGTGTATTTTGGAAGTGCTTTATGGCTGCGGTCTGCGCGTTTCGGAATTGGTGGATTTGAAAATTTCTAATATCAACTTCAAAGAAAAATTCATCGTTGTAGAAGGTAAGGGCGAAAAAATGAGACTCGTTCCGCTTGCCAGCTCTACTGCAGAGTATCTCCAAGATTACATCAAAAATGTAAGATCAAAAATCAAAATCAACAAAAAACACGAAGACATTGTTTTCCTAAATACCAGAGGAACCAATATGTCCAGAGTGATTGTTTTTATTATCATCAAGGAATTGACTCAGAAAGCCGGAATCAACAAAAATATTTCTCCGCACACTTTCAGACATTCATTTGCAACGCATCTACTACAAAACGGAGCTGACCTTAGATTTATCCAAGAAATGCTGGGTCACAGCAGCATTACAACCACTCAGGTTTACACCCATTTGCAAACTGAAGAGTTAAGAAATGTTATTTTAAATTTTCATCCAAGAAACAGAAAAACAGCTTAGTTTTCTTAAATTTATCCAATGGAAAATTTAAGATTCTGCCCAAAATGCGGTCAGGAAAAACTAATCTGGAATCAAATTACCAAATGGAGCTGCAGCAACTGTGATTTTGTTTTGTTTCACAACACTGCTGCAGCTGTTGCGGTAATCATAAAACATCAGGATGAATTATTTTTTACGGTAAGAAATCAAGAACCAGGCAAAGGAAAACTGGATTTACCAGGCGGTTTTACAGATCCAAAAGAAAGTTCGGAAGAGACTTGCTCTCGAGAGCTGAATGAAGAATTAGGATTGGAAATCAATCCAGAAAGCTTCAAATATATTGGAAGTCAACCCAATGTTTATCCTTATAAAAATATTGATTATAATACTTTGGATTCCTTCTTCCTTTATGAAGTGGAGGAAAAATTTGAAATCAAATTAGAAGAATCTGAAATATCTGCCGGAATCTGGATCACAGAGTCCGAAATAGATTTTGCGCAGATTGCATTTGAATCGCAGAAGCGGTTTTTAAAACAATTATTGAAATAATGTTCCCATAAGAACTGTTTTTTATTAAAAATAAACTCCGGAAAGCAATTTCCGGAGTTTTGTTTTACTTCCACTTGATGTTGCAACCCAAACTTGGTCTTTGGAAATCTTCCTGATCTGCACCAGCCAAAAGATTTTCGAATGCGATGATTAAATCCTCACCTGTTACTTCTTTTTGATTTCCTGGCCTGGAATCATCCATTTGACCACGATAAATCAAGCTCAAATTTTCATCGAAGAAATAAAAATCTGGCGTGCAAGCTGCGTCAAAAGATTTTGCAACTTCCTGAGATTCATCAAAAAGATAAGGAAATTTGATTGCTTTCTCGTCCACAAAATCAATCATCATTTCTGGAGAATCTGCCGGATATCCGTCAACATCATTAGAATTGATTCCAATAAATTCGATGCCTTGAGATTTGTAATCCTCGTACAATTCTTCCAATTTATCAATCACATTCAGAACAAAAGGACAATGATTGCACATAAAAATTACCAAAGTTCCTTTCTTTCCTTTCAGAGAATCAAGGCTTTGCAATTCATTATTTTTTGATGGATTCGCAAGTTTAAAATCCGGAGCTTTTGTTCCTAAAGCCAACATATTCGAAGGTGTATTTGACATAAATTTTGATTATAAGATTAACATATTTTGAGATTAAGAAATTAGACTTTTAATAATTTCTAAATCTCGGAATTACTTAATTTCTCCAGCAAAGATAATGCTTCTTCTAGAGAATTATTATAGTTGACCCAATTTACATTTTCTAATTTTCTGTTCCACGTCGTTTGGCGTTTAGCATAGCGTCTTGAGTTTTTCTTAATCTCAGAAACAGCGAAATCCAAATCCCATTCTCCATCAAAATATTTGAATAATTCTGCGTAGCCAACAGTTTGCAAAGCAACTTTGTCTCTGCTATAAATCAAACTTTTGGCTTCATCAAGCAAACCATTTTCCATCATTTTATCAACTCGAAGATTGATTCTTTCATAGATAATTTCTCTTGGTGCCTCAATTCCGAATCTTATGGTTTCAAAATTTCTTTTTGCTTTTGGTGTACTAAGATTTTCGGTGTAGGTTTTTCCGGTTTGCCAAATGATATCAATTGCTCTCAACAATCGTCTGGAATTATCTTTATCAACAATTGAAAAATATTCTGGGTCAAGTTCTTGAACTAATTTTTGCAAAGGTTCAATGCCTTCATTTTCAAAAATCGAAATCAGTTTTTTTTGATTCTCTTCGTGTGCTTCTGGCAAATCATTCATCCCTTCGACAACGGCTTTCTCGTACATTCCGCTTCCACCAACCATTATTGCGACATCTTTTTTTGAGAAAATTTCATCTAACTTTTTCAACGCTTGTTCCTCGTACAATCCGATTGAATAATAATCATTGATGCTGATATTTCCCACAAAATGATGTTTTACCTCGGCTAATTCTTTATCAGTCGGCGTGGCGGTTCCAATTTTCATTTCTTTATAGAACTGACGCGAGTCACAAGAAATAATTTCTGTATCGAGATGTTTTGCCAAATCGATTGCCAATCTGGTTTTCCCGATTCCTGTAGTTCCGACGATAGAAATAAGACGTTTCAAAAAAATATTTTTGCAAATTTACGAAATGGAGATTCAATAATTACCTATTTTTACAATCAGAATGACTTTCAAATTACCAAACTCAAAACTACCCGATGTGAAAACGACAATTTTCACAGAGATGAGTTTATTGGCTCAGCAGGAAAATGCAGTCAATCTTTCACAAGGATTTCCGGATTATCAAGCAGATGAAAATTTAATCAAATATCTTGGAGAATTTTCGAAATTGGGTTACAATCAATACGCACCATTAGCAGGAATCAAAGAACTTCGGGAAGAGATTTCGAGAAAATTCAATCTTCAATATCAAGTTGATTATCATCCGGATTCAGAGATTAATGTAACAGCAGGAGCCACTCAGGGAATTTTCACGATTATTTCTGCATTTGTGGAAAAAGATGATGAAGTCATTATTTTTGAGCCAGCTTACGATTGTTACGAGCCTGCGATTATTCTAAATGGCGGAATCGTAAAAAACGTCAAGATGCTTTATCCAGATTACGACATCAATTGGAATGAAGTAAAAAATCTGGTTTCTGAAAAAACCAAAATGATTATCATCAACAATCCAAATAATCCTTCTGGAAAAATCCTGAAACAAAATGACCTTGATGAATTAATCAAGATTGTCAAAGACACAAATATCATTATCCTGAGTGATGAAGTTTATGAAAGTATCACGTTCGATGAGAAACAGCATCTGACATTAGCAAAATATCCGGAGCTGAAAGAAAGAACTTTCATCGTTGGCTCTTTTGGAAAATTGTTGCACATCACAGGTTGGAAAATAGGTTATGTTTGCGCGCCTTCGGATCTGATGAATGAGTTTAGGAAAGTTCATCAATTCAATGTGTTTTGTGTGAACACGCCGGGTCAATTCGCAATTTCTAAATATTTGCAGAATGTTGACGATTTCAAATCAATCTCAAGATTTTTCCAAACGAAAAGAGATTATCTTAAAAATGCTTTGAAAGAAACGCCTTTCCAATTTTTGGATTGTGAAGGAACCTATTTTCTCTCAGCAAATTTTGGCGCAATTTCTGATAAGCAAGACAAGGATTTTTGCTATTGGCTGACGAAAGAATACAAAGTCGCAACCATCCCGTTTTCAGCATTTTACAAAGATAAAACCGACGAAAAAGTCATTCGATTTTGTTTCGCAAAAAAACAGGAAACCTTAGACAAATCAATAGAAAAATTAATGAAAATTAAAATATAATGAAAAAATTAATCATTGCAACTTCTTTATTAATAGGAGTTAGCGCATTTTCTCAAGCAAAATTAGACCCAACAAAACTCAACTACTTTTCTGTAGATGCTAGTCCGCTGGATGTGGTTTATTTTCCAATCCAAGTAACTTCTTCCAAGACCGAAGCTCCAAAAGCGAAAGTGGTTTACTCTCGTCCGCAAAAAAAGAACAGAGTTGTTTTTAATAACCTTGTAAAGTACGGTGAAATATGGAGATTTGGAGCAAATGAAAACGCTGAAATCAAATTTTACACGCCAGTTAAAATCGGTGGAAAAGAAATTCCTGCGGGAACTTACAGTATTTTCGCCGTTCCGTTTGAAAAAGAGTGGACAATTGTCTTAAACTCTGAAGTTGACAAATGGGGCGCTTATTTCTATGATAAAAGCAAGGATGTTGTGAGATTCAACGTTCCTGTGGAGAAAACGGCATCTCCAATTGAAAACTTTTCTGTGACTTTTGTAAAAACAGCATCAGGCGCAGATTTATATGCTGGTTGGGATAATTCTCAGGTTAAATTCCCTATTGAATTCAAATAATTTGATTTCAAAATTGAATGTAAAAAAACCTCATCATTATTTTGATGAGGTTTTTTTCTGAAATTAAAACTTCAAAAGATCTTCGAAGTTATCAATTTTAGTTTCATAATTTTCTAACGTTCCGAATCCATAACTTGCATAAATGAAATCAACACCAGCTTTATCAGAAGATTCCTTATCCCAAATCGTATCGCCAACATAGACCGGATTTTGGAGATTATTTCTTTCCACAATCAATCTAATATTCACATCTTTTGGCAAACCGGCATTTCCGTAGCATTCTATATCTTCAAAAAACGAATTAAAACTAAAAAACTCGATGAAGCTTTCAATATAACCTTTCATACAATTGCTGACAATGAAAAGCCGGTAATTTCTATTTAATTTTTCTAAAGTTTCTTTGACATTCGGGAACAATTCCCCTCCTAATTTCTTAAGATAATCGCTTTCTTTTTTAGCATAATTTTTTTCAAATTCCTGCAATTTTTCATTTGGAATAAAACTAAAATGCTGAGCAAAAATATCATCCATCTTCATCCCTGAAAAATCTCTCACTTTTTGAGCATTGATATTAATATCAAATCCAATTTCCTTTATACTATCATTAAAAGCTTTTGAAACTGTTTCCGACGCGTTCCAAAGCGTTCCGTCCAAATCAAAAATAATACTGTCTCTTTCTTTCATAATTTTAAATCATAAACCATTCATTTACAAGACTTGAGGCTAATCTTGCTGTTCTTTCCTGAATATCAAAATTTGGATTAACTTCTGCGACGTCCAGCGCTTTTGTTTTTTCTGAACTTAAAATATGGCGATAAATCTGCATAAAATTTCGGTCTGCGAAAATTCCATTATAAGCCGATGCACTCACGCCAGGCGCAACGGACGCATTGAAAACATCCATACAAATCGTGACATAAATGATATCGCAGTCATTCAAAAATTGATTAATCGTGAATAAAAGATTGGGAAGATTTTCAGAATAGATTTCGTCAGCCAAAATATATTTCATTCCAAAATCATCTGCAACTTCAAACAACTTTTTTGTATTACTATTTCGTTGAATTCCAATATGTAAAGAATGAATATCGCCTTCTTTAGCAATCTGCCAAAATCCAGTTCCTGAACTTGCTAATCCGTTTTCTGGTTCACGATTATCAAAATGTGCATCGAAGTTGATGATTCCGATTTTTTGATTTGGAAACGCTTTTTTTACTCCAGAATAATGGGCAAACGTCACCTCGTGTCCGCCACCTAAAACAACAGATTTTCCTTGATTTGATAACGTTTTTGTCACTTTCTCAGCCAGCTCATTTTGTGCAGATTCTAAATCTTCACTTTCGCATTTTACATTCCCGAAATCTTTGAGTTGAAAAAAAGAATTTGTCACAGGAAAATTGGACATATTTTTTCTAATGGTATCCGGAGCTTGCTGAGCACCTACTCTACCTTTGTTGCGTTTTACACCTTCATCCACCGCAAAACCGTGCAAAACGAAATCTTTCGGTTTGATGGTTTCGTAATCAGATTCTGTTGTTGCTCTCTGAAAAATACGGTGAAAAGATTCTTCTTCGCCATCAAAACGGCCTGTCCATTCAAACATAATTTATATTTTTTCTCCGTTGATGTAAACATTTTTGGGCTTCAAACTTCCTTGATGATAAAGGATATTCTGAAAATTATCGGTCTCATAAGTGATGAAATCTGCCTTTTTGCCTTCTGCGAGAATTCCTCGGTCGTGCAAATCCAAAGCAAAGGCACTTCGAAAAGTGATTGCCGAAAGAACCTCAGCCGTTGTCAATTTTTGATAAGTTGCTAAGATTGAAGCTTGAGTGACTAGATTTCCCATTGGTGCAGAGCCTGGGTTCCAGTCGGTTGCAATGGCAAGAATTCCGCCTTTGTCGAGGATTTTTCTGGCTGGCGAAAATGGTTCACCCAAACCTAAACTTGCGCCTGGCAAAGCAATCGCAACGGTTTCTGAATTGGCAAGAAACTCAATATCTTCATCAATTGTCGCTTCCAAATGATCCGCAGATTTTGCGCCAACTTCCACCGCAATTCTTGAACTTCCGGCTGTGAATTGGTCTGCGTGAACGGTAATTTGAAACGCTAATTCTTTAGCTTTCAAAAGGAATTGTTTACTTTCTTCCGGCTGAAAAGCTGATTTCTCAATAAAAATATCAACCCGATTTGATAGGTTTTCTTCTTTTACTTTTGGCAAGATTTCATTAAGAATATAATTAAGATAATCCTCGGATGAACCTTCGAAATCTCTTGGCTTCAAATGGGCAGAAAGGCAAGTCGGAATCAAGGTCGCTTTGGTTTTTGTCTGGGCTTTTTTGATGGCGCGCAACATTTTTAGTTCCTCATCAACATTCAATCCGTAACCACTTTTTATCTCGATGGTTGTAATACCTTGCTTAATTAGAATATCAACTCGTTTTAAAATTCCTTCAACTAATTCTTCTTCAGAAGATGCTCTTGTATGCTGAACAGAACTCCAGATTCCACCGCCAGATTCGGCAATCTCGAGATAGGTTTTTCCGGCATTTCGCATTGCAAAATCATTAGCCCGATTTCCTCCGAAACAAATGTGCGTGTGCGCATCTACAAAAGCTGGAAGCGCAATTTGCTCGTTTTCAATCGAATCGATTTCTGAATTTGGAAATTTTTGTTTTAGTAATTCGAAATCGTTGACTTCTAAAATTTTTCCATTTTCTGTAAGAATTCCGCCATTTGTGATGATTTCTAAAGATTCGTCATTTAATTTTCCTTTGAGTGGAAGATTGCTGAGCGTAACTATTTGTTTAAAAGGACCTGATAATTTCATATGTAATCTTGAATCGTAAAATTAAAAAAAAGAGATGCAAACTACATCCCTTTTTGTCTTAAAAAACCTCTCTCCCGATTTTCAAAATATTATCACTTTTCCCCATAGAGTAAAAATGCAGAACCGGAATTCCAAAATCTAACAATTCTTTACATTGATTGATGGCCCACTCTATCCCAACTTCACGAACATCGCTATTAGTTTTACACTTTAAAACTTCTGAAATCAGATTTTCTGGTAAATCAATTTTAAAAACCTGTGGTAACATTTGCAAATGCCCTTTGGTGGCAATTGGTTTGATGCCTGGAATGATTGGAACATCAATCCCGATTTCTCTGGCTTGTTTCACAAAATCAAAGAATTTTTGATTATCGAAAAACATTTGAGTGACGATGTAATCTGCGCCTGCTTCCACTTTTTTCTTCAACATTTGAAGGTCGTAATTCATCGACGGTGCCTCGATATGTTTTTCAGGATAACCAGCCACACCAATGCAGAAACTGCTATTATCATCTGATACAATTTCCTCGTGAAGGTATTTTCCGGTTCCCAAATCGTGAATTTGTTTCACCAAATCCGAAGCATATTTGTGACCACCTTTTGACTGTTCAAAGTATTTTTCGCCTTTCATAGCATCGCCACGAAGAGCTACAATGTTATTGATTCCCAAATACATACAATCTACCAAAAGATATTCGGTTTCTTCTTTTGTAAAGCCTCCGCAAAGGACGTGTGGAACTGTATCTACGTTGTATTTATTTTGAATCGCTGAACAAATTCCCAAAGTTCCGGGACGCATTCTGGTGATTTTTCGCTCCATCAAACCGTTTCCTCTTTCCAAGAAAATATATTCTTCGCGGGAAGTGGTCACATCAATAAAAGGCGGATTGAACTCCATCAAAGGGTCAATATTTTTGTATAAATC
Organism: Chryseobacterium sp.; assembly: GCA_017989575.1. GTDB lineage: Bacteria > Bacteroidota > Bacteroidia > Flavobacteriales > Weeksellaceae > Epilithonimonas. The sequence continues at coordinate 12,436 of JAGNPP010000003.1, read as the reverse complement.
TGCGATTCCGACGCCTTTTTGTGGCGGAACAATTTCGAAAGAGAAAAGCGTTTTTCCGTTGGCGTTTTTTATATGGTCAGTAATTTTCATTATTTTAATTCAAAAATTCAAGGTTTAAAATTCAAAGTCTAATCAGCCAAATTCGGGCTCAGCCATTTTCTCGCATATTCCAAATCGACATCTTTTCTCTCCGCATAATCTTTCAATTGGTCTTCATCGATTTTTCCAACACCGAAATATTTCGATTTTTCATTACCAAAATAATAACCTGAAACTGCTGCTGTTGGCCACATCGCCAAACTTTCAGTTAAAGTCACACCGATTTTCTCATCCACTTTCAGCAAATCCCAAATGGTCAACTTATCCAAATGGTCGGGACAAGCTGGATAACCTGGAGCGGGACGGATTCCCAGATATTTTTCTTTAATCAAATCATCATTGGTCAAAGTTTCATTTTCTGAGTAACCCCAATATTCGGTTCTGACTTTTTTGTGAAGATATTCTGCGAAAGCTTCTGCAAAACGGTCTGCCAAAGCTTTGACCATGATCGCATTGTAATCGTCCATTTTATCTTCGTATTCCTTCGCCAATTCATCTGCGCCAAAACCTGTACAAACACAGAAAACACCGATATAATCTTGCTTTGCTGAATTTTCAGGCGCAATAAAATCTGACAAAGCGAAATATTCTTTTCCTTCCGATTTTTTATGCTGCTGACGTAAAGTCCTGAAAGTGGAAATCACATTTTGATTGTCATCATAAACCAAAATATCATCGCGTTCAGTCGCATTTGCAGGGAAAATTCCGAAAATTCCTTTTGCTTTAAAGCTTTTTTCTTGAAGGATTTTCTTGAGCATTGCTTTGGCTTCATTAAATAAAATTGTCGCTTGTTCTCCAACAACATTATCAGTCAAAATATCAGGGAATTTCCCAAACAATTGCCAGCTTCTGAAAAACGGCGACCAGTCAATAAATTCAACTAATTCATCCAAATCTTGGTCTTCAATTACAGTAAATCCAAGTTTATTTGGCTTATGAATCTCTTCATTTTCCCAATCGATTTTGAATTTCTGTTTTCTCGCTTCATCAATTGTCACGTATTCTTTATCAACTTGTCGGTTTAGGAATTTTTCACGAAAATCGTCGTAATCTTTTTTCAATTCCAAAGAATAAACGCTGGATTTATCTTTATTTAAAAGCGAACTTACAACACCAACAGCTCTGGAAGCATCGTTCACGTGAACAACTGTATTGGCATATTTCGGAGCGATTTTAACAGCTGTGTGCGCTTTGGAAGTTGTTGCGCCACCAATCAATAATGGGAAACTCAAATTTCGTCTTTCTAATTCCGAAGCCAAGTGAACCATTTCATCCAAGCTTGGGGTAATTAATCCGCTCAAACCGATGATATCTACTTTTTCATCAATTGCAGTTTGAATAATTTTATCTGCCGGAACCATCACGCCGAGGTCAACAATTTCATAATTATTACAACCCAAAACCACACTCACAATATTTTTCCCAATGTCGTGAACGTCGCCTTTTACCGTTGCCATCAATATTTTTCCGTTCGCAGGTCTTGTTCCGTCTTTTTCTGCTTCGATGAAAGGTTGAAGGTAAGCCACGGCTTTTTTCATTACTCTTGCCGATTTTACGACTTGAGGCAAAAACATTTTTCCACTTCCAAAAAGGTCGCCGACAACGCCCATTCCGGTCATCAAATTTATTTCGATAACGTGAAGTGGTTTTTCAGCTTGCAATCTTGCTTCTTCCGTATCTTCTTCAATAAAACGGTCAAGTCCTTTCACCAATGAATGCGTGATTCTTTCCTGCAAAGGCATTTCGCGCCAGGCCAAATCTTCGGCCTTTTCTTTTTTGGTGGATTTTACTCGTTCGGAATAGTCTAATAATCTTTCGGTTGCGTCGTCTTTTCTATCGAGCATCACGTCCTCAACCAATTCCAAAAGTTCTTTCGGAATTTCATCGTAAACTTCGAGCATCGTTGGGTTTACGATTCCCATATTCATCCCTGCTTTTATCGCGTGGTAAAGGAAAACGGAGTGCATCGCTTCTCTTACAGAATCATTCCCCCGGAAAGAAAATGAAACGTTGGAAACGCCACCACTCACAGATGCGTAAGGAAGATTCGTACGAACCCAACGTGTAGCCTCAATAAAATCGATGGCATTTCTGCGGTGTTCGTCCATCCCTGTTGCGACCGGAAAAATATTCAAATCGAAAATAATATCTTCTGCCGGAAAGTTGAGTTGATTGACCAAAATGTCATAAGAACGCTTGGTAATTTCCAGCCTTCTTTCGTAATTATCAGCTTGTCCAACTTCGTCAAAAGCCATTACAATCACCGCCGCGCCATAACGTTTGATTGCTTTTGCGTGTTTGATGAACTCTTCTTCACCTTCCTTTAAACTGATAGAATTAACAACCGCTTTCCCCTGAACAACCTGTAATCCAGCTTCCAAAATTTCCCATTTTGAGGAATCAATCATAATTGGGATTCTGGAAATGTCGGGTTCTGAAGCAATTAAGTTCAGGAATTTTATCATTGATGCTTTTCCGTCAATCAATCCGTCATCGAAATTGACATCCAGGATTTGTGCGCCACCATCTACCTGATGACGGGCAATATCGAGCGCTTCGGAGAATTTTTCTTCCTTAATTAATCGAAGAAATTTTTTGGAACCGGCCACATTGGTTCTCTCTCCAACATTGATAAAATTGGATTCCGGTGTTATAATTAGAGGTTCAAGACCTGATAATTTTAAGTATTTCATTTTGTTTTTCATTTTGTGCTACGAAGTAGCTAAATCACCAGCATCGGGTTTCGCCCGATGAAAAAATATGCGAAACGACGCGAAGCCCTGAAAGGGCGCAATCAATAACTTTGGGTATTTAAGAAAATCTTAGTCCCAAACATATTTATCGTCATACTCAACATTGTATTTTTTTAGAAAAGCTAAAAACTCTTCTTGAAATGTTTTTCTTTTATGATGTTCTTCTTGGTTTAATATATAATTTTTCACAATTTCCAATTCTGTAGGATTGACAGAAAATGCACCATAACCATTTTGCCAATAAAAATCTTCAAACTCATCTCCTTTTGTTTTTATCCATTTTGAAGAATGTGATTTTACTTCTTCCATCAATTTCATTAAAGCAACCTTCTTAGACAATAAACATAATATATGAATGTGGTCGTGATGTCCACCAACTTGTATAGGATTACATTCCAAATTTTTGCAAATTCCGCCTAGATAACTAAACAATTCTCCTTTTATTAAATCCGTTATCAAAGGTTTTCTATGTTTGGTACTAAAAACAAGATGAACATATATTTTATTTAATGATTGTCCCATTTTTTTATTTGTGTTTTGTTTTATAAAGGAAAATCTAGTGTTGTAGATTTCGGTCTTTCAGACCTTATTAAAATGCTAATTTATGGTTTCATTGGGTTGCACCCAATACTGTTGATTTCGGTCTTTCAGACCTTTTATATAGATTAATAATAGCTATCGTTTCAATCAGTTGTAACTTATGATGCTATTGGTTGCATCTCGTTTTGGCTTTGATTTATAAATCATTCAGTTGACCAATTTTTCTAGGTTCGTAGTTATTTGCCAAATCAGCAATCGCTTTGATATGTTCCGGCGTCGTTCCGCAACAACCACCGATGATATTAATGAGTCCTTTTTCCAAATATTCCTGAACTTGCTCAGCCATTTGACTTGCCGTTTCATCGTACTGACCGAAAGCGTTCGGTAAGCCGGCATTTGGATAAGCTGAGATTCCGAATTCTGATTGAGAAGAAATTGCTTCCAAATATGGCGTCAGCTGTTTTGCACCCAAAGCACAATTGAATCCTACACTCAATAAGTTAAGGTGAGAAACTGAAATCAGGAAAGCTTCGGCGGTTTGTCCGCTCAAAGTTCTTCCGGAAGCATCGGTAATTGTTCCGGAAACCATAATCGGGATTTCGATTTTTCTTTCTTCTTGAATTTGGTCGATGGCGAAAAGTGCGGCTTTTGCATTCAGTGTGTCGAAGATGGTTTCTACCAAAAGAATATCAGAACCGCCGTCCAGCAATGCTTCTGCCTGTTGTTTATAGGCAATTCTCAGTTCATCGAAAGTAATGGCGCGATAACCTGGGTCATTCACGTCTGGGCTAAGACTTGCCGTTCTGTTGGTTGGTCCGATGGAACCTGCAACAAATCTTGGTTTGTAGGGATTCTGAGCGGTAAATTCGTCGCAAACTTTGCGGGCGATTTTGGCTGATTCGTAATTGAGTTCGTAAACCAAATCTTCCATATGATAATCGGCCATCGCAATCGTGGTTCCGGAAAATGTATTGGTTTCGATGATGTCTGCGCCGGCCAAAAGATATTTTTTGTGGATTTCCTCAATCGCTTCAGGTTGTGTCAAAGAGAGCAAATCGTTGTTTCCTTTGAGTGAGGATTCCCAATCTTTGAAACGTTCACCGCGATAATCTTCTTCCGAGAAATTGTAGCGCTGAATCATTGTTCCCATTGCGCCGTCCAACATCAGGATGCGTTCGGAAATGGCTTTATATAATTGTTCTGAATTTTTCATTTTTTATTTTTTCGTTTATCATAAACCGTTAGAATATCGGTCGTTCCTATGGAACTTGTTTTTTAATCGTCGATTGGAAGAGGAAACCTCAACATAGCCCCGATGGGAACGGCATCCTTTTTTGCTTTGACTGAATTTTCTTTTTGATGACCAATCTTCGTAAGCAAAAAAGATATAGTGGACAGCGGGTTGGAATCGTGATTCGAAGCCGAAAACTTGTTGCTCCAAATTTCTTCGATTCTTCTAATCTAAAGCTTGTTTCAAATCGTTTATGATATCATCTATATTTTCCAATCCGACTGAGCAACGCACCAATCCGGCGGTGATTCCGACCTCGTTTCGCTCGTCATCGGAAAGCTTGGAATGCGTTGTGGAAGCAGGATGCGTGACAATCGTCCGAGTGTCGCCAAGGTTGGCGGAGAGGGAACACATCTTGATTCGGTTGAGGAAATTGCGACCGCCCTCGATGCCGTTTTTGACTTCGAAAGCGACGATGTTTCCGCCTAATTTCATTTGTTTTTTGGCGATTTCGTAGCTTGGATGAGATTTCAGGAACGGGTATTTTACCAATTCCACGTTCGGGTGATTTTCCAGAAACTTGGCTACTTTGAGCGCGTTTTCGCAATGTTTCTCGACACGAATCGCCAACGTTTCCAGACTCTTACTCAAAACCCACGCGTTGAATGGCGACATCGCAGGACCTGTGTTCCTTGCGAAAAGATAAATCTCGCGAATCAAATCTGCTTTTCCGACGGCAACGCCACCGAGCACACGACCTTGACCGTCAATGAGTTTCGTTGCGGAATGCACGACAATATCTGCGCCGTATTTTATCGGCTGTTGCAAGTAAGGCGTTGCGAAACAGTTATCTACGACGAAAATCAAGTTATGTTTTTTGGCGATTTTTCCAAAAAATTCTAAATCTAAAATTTCGATTGCAGGATTTGTCGGCGTTTCCAAGTACAGGATTTTTGTATTTGGCTGGATATATTTTTCAATATTTTCGGTGTCTTCTGCTTTGAAATAGGTGGTTTCGATATTCCATTTTGGGAAATATTTCGTGAACAACGTGTGCGTGGAACCGAAAACCGACTGACAGCTCACGATGTGGTCGCCAGCGTTGAGCAAGGTCGCAAATGTGGAATAAATCGAAGCCATTCCCGTCGCAAAAGCATAACCAGATTCTGCGCCTTCCATTTTCGTGATTTTGTCTACGAATTCTGTAACGTTTGGGTTGCTGAAACGGCTATAAAGATTTTTGTCTTTTTCTTCCGCAAAACTCGCACGCATATCTTCCGCATCTTCGAAAACGAAGCTCGAAGTGAGGTACAAAGGCGTGGAATGCTCGTCAAACTGAGTTCTTTCGGTCTGCGTTCTGATGGCTAGTGTTTCGAAATTTTCCATAAAGTAATGTAACAATGTATCAGTTTAGCAATTTACCAATGTCATTGTTACATTCTTTACATTGGTAGATTGGTACATTAGAATTTATTTTGTTTCGCTCAGTCTTAAAATATCTCCGAAAACGCCTCGGGCAGTTACTTTTGCTCCGGCTCCGGCGCCCATAATAACGATTGGATTTTCGCCATAACTTTCTGTGTAGATTTCGAAGATGGAGTCTGAACCTTTAAGTTGACCGAGTGCGGAGTTTGCTGGAACAGAAATCAATTTCACGTCCAATTCTCCTTTTTCTTCCTGAAGGTTTCCGTGCAAATCGCCGACGTAACGTAAAACGTGGTCAGGTTTCTGATTTTCTTTGATGTTTTTATATTCTGAATCTAATTCTTCCAGTCTGGAAATGAATTCATTTTTATCGATATCCAAAAGATTTTCTGGAACGAGATTTTGAATATTAATGTCTTGAAATTCATTGATCAAATCTAATTCTCTTGCTAGAATCAACAATTTTCTCGCAACATCATTTCCGGATAAATCTTCGCGTGGGTCTGGTTCTGTAAAACCTTTGTCCATCGCTTCTCGGATAATGACGGAATATTTGTCGTTTCGAAGGGAAAAATTATTGAAAACATAACTCAAAGTTCCGGAAAAAACACCTTTGATTCTGGTGATATTTTCGCCTGAAAGATGGAGAAGCTTAATGGTGTCAATCAAAGGTAAACCTGCACCAACATTGGTTTCATAGAGGTATTTCTTTTTGTTTTTTTCTAATAATTTTCTGAAATCACGGTATTCTGAAATTGGTAACGTGTTATAAATTTTGTTAGAACCGACGACATCAAAACCATTCTCAACAAAGGTTGGATAATGTTTTACAAAATCTTTGCTTGCTGTGTTATCGACCATCACAAGGTTTTCCAAATGATGTTCTTTTGCAAACTCAACTAATTTTTCTACACTGGATTCTGTTTGGGAAAATTTGATTTTCTGTCTCCAATCGCTTCCGAAGCCGGCTTGGTTGAAAGCTATTTTTTTAGAATTCGCAATTGCAACGATTTTCAAATCAACTCTTTTTCTTTTTAGAATATCATAAGCTGAATCTAAAATTTGCTCTACCAAAGTTCCACCGACATTTCCGTGACCAATCAAAGCGAGATGAACGGTTTTGGGTTTTCCGTAGATTTCTGTTTCGATGATGTTTTTTGTGATTTCGGTTTGGTTTTCGGTCACGACAATGTTCACTCTTCCCGCCGATGCGATTTGACTTAACAATAAAGGAAAAATCTTATTGCGCTGAAGTTCCGATAAAATCTTATTGTAGTTATCCGAAACAAATCCGATAACACTAAGACTATCAATGCTATAAATATTATTAACGTGACCTTCCTTCGTTTCCTGTTCGAATTCCTTCTTTAAAAACTTAACCGCATCTTCTGCATCCACTTCATCGACAAGAACAGAAATTCCGTTTTCTATGGCTTGCTGGGAAATAACGCCAACGCTGATTCCGCCTCCATTTAAAGCTTGAAAAATGCGTGAATCCACGCCGATTTGTCCGAGGAAATTTTTTCCTTCGAAGTTGACCAAAGCTTTGTTTCTATAAATATTAATTGCGTTCTTGTCTGTCATCAGTTCAAAAATAAAGGTGTTAAAATGGTGTTCAGTTGTTCGTATTCCATCAGGAAAGCATCGTGTCCGTGGATGGATTTGATCTCGTGGTAGTGAACATTTTTGTTTTTATGTTGTAAAAAATCGTAAGTATTTTTAATCTCAAAAGCTGGATAAAAAAGGTCTGAATCTACGGACACCAAATGGATTTCTGCATTGATATTTTCCAGTTCATTTTCCTTTCCGTTGATGTTCATTAGAAGATGATTTACCAGCTTGTAAGCTTTTAAACTAAATCTTTCATTCAATCGGTTTCCGTGGAAGTTGAGCCAGTCGTGGGACTTTAAAATTTGCTTTTCAGAATCTCTTTCTCTTTTGAATCTGGAGTTGAGAGATTGCGGTGTTCTGTAACACAACATTGCGTGGACCCGGGCTTTTTCTAAAGGTTTTTCATCCGATTCTAAAAGATATTTCTGAACCAGACATTGAGAATGCAACCAATCAGACGTTTTGAAATCTGTCGCAATTGGAATAAATCTTTCTGCTAAATTATTTTCCAAAGCCAACATTTCCCAACCGATAGAACCGCCGACAGAACCGCCAACCAAAGCGAAAAGTTTGTCAATTTTCAAAAGCTTTAAACCTTCGGTGAAAATTTTGGCAATATCAAGAGCTGTGAAATCTTCGTAATTGTCAATGAAAAATCCGTCGAAGCCATTTCCTGGAATGTTGAAACAGATTATTGTGAAGCGGTTTGTGTCGATTACTTTTCCGTCTCCGACCAAGGTTTTCCACCAGCCGTTTTCTCCTGCAACGTCGGAGTTTCCTGTGAGAGCGTGATTTATCAGAATAATTGGAGCAGAATACAGTTCTTTTCCAAAAAGCTGATAGCTTAATGGAATATCATACACCTTTCCGGCTTGTGTCGTGAAATGTAATGTCTGAAGATGTTGTAACTTATTTTCCAATTTTATCTGATAAAAAATTGAAAATGCTACGGGGAAATGTAGAATAAATGTTTGGTTATCTTTTCCGTCTATGCGGATAGAATTTAGCACCTTCTTCGTTTCCGAAGGGTTGCCAAGGTTTCACAGAGTCTAATCTCTCCACCTTTCTCGATAACATTTTCAATATGTAAATGAACAATTCTGACTGCAAATATACTTCACAAAGTTTACTTTTTCCAAATTTCGTTTGAAAATTTTAATTTTATCAATTACACAAAGGCACAAAATGGTTTTTTTATAAAAGTATTTAGTTTTTAAGGCACAAAATTTTGTGATATTTCTTCGTTGCTCAAAATAATTTTCAATTAATTCTTCGGCTGTGTCTTTGCTGTTAATTAAATTATCAATAAATTTCTATGGAATATGCAAATAGAGATGGGTTTTAAAATAATTATTTGTTAATAATCTTTCATTCCCAGAACTTGCGTATAATATTTGTACTTAAAATTTCTTTTACAAATAAATTATGGAAATCAATCTAAATAAACAAGTCGCTATCGTAACGGGTTCCAGCAGTGGAATCGGGAAAGGAATTGCTATTAGTTTGGCAAAATCTGGCGCAATCACTATAGTTAATCATTCATCTGAACATTCTCGTCCGGAAGCGGAGGAAACGTTGAAAACCATTGAGGAAAATGGTGGCGAAGGTTTTATCATTCAGTGTGATGTGAGCAAGGAAGACCAAGTTCAGGCAATGTTCAAGACAACAATTGAAAAATTTGGAACCATTGATATTCTTGTGAATAATGCTGGTTTGCAACAAGATGCGTCATTCATTGATATGACTTTGGCGCAATGGCAAAAAGTAATTGATGTGAATCTGACGGGACAATTTCTTTGTTCGAGAGAAGCCATCAGAGAATTTCTGAAACGTGGAATGAATGACAAGTCCAAAGCGTTGGGAAAAATCATTAATATCAGCAGTGTTCACGAGACGATTCCGTGGGCTGGACACGCGAATTATGCTTCCAGCAAAGGTGCGTTGAGAATGCTGATGCAGACTTTGGCTCAGGAATATGGAAAGCAAAAAATCCGGGTGAATAATATTTGTCCGGGTGCTATCCAAACGCCAATCAACAAGCCGGCTTGGGACAACAAAGAGTCGCTGGATGCGTTGATGACGCTGATTCCGTATGACAGAATCGGGCAACCGGAAGACATTGGAAATTTAGCCGTATTTTTGGCGAGTGATTATTCGGATTACATTACGGGAGCGAGTATTTATGTGGATGGTGGAATGACGACGCTGGAGAGTTTTGCGGACAACGGATAGTTTGGTTTTTGGTTGATGGTTTTTAGTTTTTGGAATTTTAAAAACTTGAAAGAAGGGAAAAACCTCAACATAGCCCCGATGGGAACGGCATCCTTTTTTTGCTTTTTAGAAAGTTTTCTTTGGATGACAAATAGTCGTAGCAAAAAAAGATATAGTGGACAGCGGGTTGGAAACGTGGAACGAAGGTAGAAACGTGATGCTCCTAAATTAGAAAAACGAATAATTATTCTTTAAAATAATTAGAAACATATGAACGAGGAAGAAAAATTGAGGAATCTGCGTTGGAAGAAATGGGGACCTTATGTGAGCCATCGCCAATGGGGAAATGTGCGGGAAGATTACAGTACAAACGGCGATGCGTGGGGATTTACCGGTCACGACACGGCAGAAGCATGGACCTACAGATGGGCCGAGGAAGGCATCGCAGGCATCTCGGATGAGAAGCAACAGATGTGTTTTGCCTTCTCATTTTGGAACAAAAAAGATATTAGAATTAAGGAACGTTTTTTCGGGCTGAGCAATCATCAGGGAAATCACGGGGAAGATATAAAGGAGATTTTTTATTATTTGGACAACACGCCGTCTCACAGCTATATGAAGATGGTTTACAAATATCCAATCAATGAATTTCCGTACGAGGAAATCATTAATGTGAATGGTCAGCGTTCCAAAAACGAAATGGAATATGAGCTGATTGACACAGGAATCTTCGATAACGATGAGTATTTTGATATTTTCATTGAGTATGCAAAAGCCGGCGAAGATGATTTTTTAATCAGAATTGATGTTCATAACAGAAGCGATAAACCGGCGCCAATCGTGGTTTTGCCAACCGTTTGGTACAGAAACAATTGGGTTTGGGGTTACAATGATTACAAAGCGAATCTTGGTTTTTCTAAGCAAGGTGAGATTGATATTCACCACGACAGTCTAAGTATCAAAAAGTTATATTCCAGAAACAGAAATGTGGACGCTTTGTTTTGTGAAAATGAGACGAACAGAGCGAGACTTTTCAATCTTCCGAAGACGGAAGGTTTTTTCAAGGATGGAATCAATCAATATATTACGAAAGGCTTAGATACCATTAATCCTAAGAAAACCGGAACCAAAGCGTCTTTACATTGCGAAGAAATCGTGGAAGCGCACAGCAACAAGGTTTTCGAATTCCGATTGTCGCCTCATATTATGGAGGATGCGTTTTGGGATTTTGATGAAATCATCAACCATAGAAAGCAGGATTCGGATGATTTCTACGCCAACATCCAAAAAGATATTGAAAACGAGGACGAGCGAAACGTTCAAAGACAGGCTTTTGCAGGTTTGCTTTGGAACAAGCAGTTCTATCATTACAACGTTGGAAAATGGCTGAAAGGCGACCCGAATTTCCCGATTCAAAGAAAAGGCTACGTCCGAAACAGCGACTGGGAACATCTTCACAACAAAGACATCATCTCGATGCCTGACAAATGGGAATATCCTTGGTATGCAACTTGGGATTTAGCGTTCCATTGCGTGAGTTTTTGCGTGATTGATTCAGAATTCGCTAAAGCCCAATTGGTTACAATGACGAAAGAATGGTATATGCATCCTAACGGACAAATGCCGGCTTACGAATGGAACTTTGATGATGTTAATCCGCCTGTTCACGCCTGGGCAACTTTCCGGGTTTTTAAAATCGATGAAAAAAATAATGGAAAACCGGATTTAGCTTTCTTGGAACGGGTTTTTCAAAAATTATTACTGAATTTCACTTGGTGGGTAAACCGAAAAGATTACAACGGCAATAACATTTTTGGTGGCGGATTCTTGGGTCTTGATAATATCGGAGCCTTTGACCGGAATATGGAATTCAATGAAGGGGAACATCTTGAACAAGCCGACGGAACAAGCTGGATGGCGATGTACGCACTGAATATGATGCGTATCGCTATGGAATTGGCAACGTACAATCCTGTTTATGAAGATATGGCGATTAAGTTTTTTGAACATTATCTTTACATTGCAGAAGCGATGGAAAATATCGGGGACGGAAAACAAGGACTTTGGAATGAGGAAGACGGATTTTTCTACGATTTGCTACAGTTATCCAACGGAGACAGTGTGAATCTGAAACTTCGAAGTATTGTTGGATTGATTCCGATGTTTGCGGTAGAAGTTGTGGAACACAGTATGTTGGAGAAATTGCCACAGTTCAAAAAACGAATGGAATGGATTCTCAAAAACAAACAAGACCTCACAAAACTCGTTTCCCAATGGTATGTGGAAGGCGAAGGAAACAAACACCTTTTGAGTATCCTCAGAAAAACAAGATTGACCAAAGTTTTGACAAGATTGGTAGACGAATCCGAATTTCTAAGCGATTACGGAATCCGTGCGATGTCCAAAGTTTATGAAGAAAATCCGTTCCGATTTACCGTTCACGACCAGGAACACGTGGTTTATTACACGCCTGCAGAAAGTGACAGCCGAATGTTCGGCGGGAACAGCAACTGGCGCGGACCGATTTGGTTTCCAATCAACTTCCTGATTGTCGAGAGTTTACAAC
>JAGNPP010000315.1 GCA_017989575.1 Chryseobacterium sp. | reverse complement strand
ACACGCGGGAAACTTTGTATTGGAATCCTTCTCTGTCAGAAGAGCCAGGGCTTGCGCCAAGAGCAAAATTTTTCAACAATGACGATGCTAAAAACCGCCAAATCATCATCATTAGTTTTGATAAAAACGACAGACTTCTTTATTATAATGAAGTAAAGTAATTGAAAATTAACAAAAAACTAAAGGACTTTCCCAATAAGAAAGTCTTTTTTTGTGGTCTGATGTTTGGATAATTATAATCAAATATTAATATCAAAAATTAAAAGATTATGCCTTACATCACAAAAGAAACAGACAAAAATTTCAACCTCTACTACGAGGATTTTGGTAGTGGACAACCCATTATTCTGATTCACGGCTGGCCATTGAGCGGCAAATCTTGGGAATTGCAAGTTCCTGCATTGTTGGAAGCTGGCTATCGAGTCATTACTTACGACAGAAAAGGTTTTGGAAAATCCCAGCCTACTTTGGGCAATTATGATTACAATTCATTAGCCGATGATCTTTTGGAACTAATTTCTCAGTTGGATTTGCAGAATGTGGTTTTAGTTGGATTTTCAATGGGCGGTGGCGAAGTAATTCGTTTTCTGACAAATTACGGATCGGACAATGTTGATAAAGTAGCGTTGATTGCATCCATTATTCCATTGGTAAAACAAAAAGAGGACAATCCAGATGGCGTCCCCGAAAAAGATTTGAATGACATTCTCGATAATCTTAAGAAAGACAGAGTCACTTTCCTTGAAGGTTTCCACAAGAATTTTTACAATTACGGACTACTGACGCAATCTGTGAGTCAAGCGCAACTAAACTATGATTGGAGCATTTCGTCTCACGCCTCTCCTATCGCAACCATCAAATCTGCAGAGAGTTGGGCGAATACAGATTTCCGTTTGGAACTTCAAAATGTGACTGTTCCGACATTGATTGTCCACGGTGACGAAGATCAAATCGTGCCGATAAAAACCGCTGGAGAACAAGCTTCAAAAGGAATTGTAAATAATCAATACCACGTAATTTCCGGCGCACCTCACGGCTTGAATGTGACGCACGCAGAGGAATTGAATCAGATTTTGATTGATTTTCTAAATAGTTAATTATCAAATTTAAATCTAAAGACAGCAAGTTTTATTTGCTGTCTTTTTTTATTACCGATTTAATAATTTTTTCGATTTCTCCGGCTTTATTCACCGTCATAAAATGTCCGCCACCTTCAATCACAAAATCAGCTTTTACATTTTTAAAAGGAATTATCCGATCCTTATTTCCGTGAATGTGAATGATGTTTTCTGGAATTGTTTCATTTTTCCAATTCACAATTTCGTTGATTGCCCAAGCAAAAAATTTTGGATCTGTATCTTTTAGAATATTTTTCAGGAGTAGTTTTTCAGAATCAATTTCAATTCCGAATAGCCAATTGGTAATGAAGTTTTGCTTTTTGAATATTGATTTTGGAATTAATTTGTTGAGTTTTAATTTTCCAGAAATCCGGTTAAATCTTGGAAGTTCAAGTTTGTTTTTTGCTGATGCAATGAGGATTGTTTTTTCAGTTTTAAGGATTTTAGAAATCTCAACAGCAACCATTCCACCGAAAGACAAACCTATCAAAATTGGATTTTCAGTAGTTATTTTTAATGAAATTCGTTTAACATAATCTTCTAAAGATTCATTCGTCAAAGGCGTTATCCAATCAATAAACTCGACATCCAAATTTCCGAAATCAATATGATCAAAAACTCATCTGTCAACCCCAAGACCACTGAAAATATAAACTTTATTCATTTCTCAAATTATAAACTTCAAGATAACAAAAAAGACCGAATTTCTTCAGTCTTTAATTTATTCTAAAAGCCAATTGCAAAAAGCAATAAGCCAAAAGCTATCTACAACATTTTCAAATTGTTCACTTCCAATTCCGTTAGGATTCTCCAGTGTCCTCTTTTGATATTTTTCTTGGTCAATCCCGCAAACATTACTCTGTCTAGCGCTTCCACTTCGTAGCCCAACTTCTGGAAAATTCTACGAACCACTCTATTCCATCCGATATGAAGTTCAATTCCCACTTCATTTTTCGGTTTTCCTTCGATGAAAGAAATGCTGTCAACTTCTGCAACACCTTCCTCCAAACGGATTCCTTCTGCTATGGATTTCAAATCGTCGTTGGTTAGTTTTCTATCCAAAGTGACGTGGTAGATTTTTCTGATATTAAAAGATGGATGCGTCAGTTTTTTTGTCATATGACCATCATTCGTCAGAAGAATTACGCCTGTCGTCTGTCTGTCCAATCTTCCAACCGGGAAAATTCTGTATGGAGAAGCATTCGCTGTCAAATCCATCACCGTTTTTCTGGCCTTGTCATCTTTGGTTGTAGAGATGTAACCTTTAGGTTTATTTAGAAGTACATAAACTGGTTTTTCTGGCGTAATATTTTGGCTATCAAAAACAACTCTGTCGGTTTTCTGAACCTGATAACCCATTTCTGTCACCACTTTTCCGTTCACTTCCACAAGACCTTGCGAGATCAATTCGTCCGCTTCTCTTCTGCTACAAATTCCAGAATTCGCGATATATTTATTCAGTCTGATGGTATCTTTGAAAACCTCTTTGGTGATTTTCTCCAATCTTCTTTTTTGGATATAAGATTTTGTTCTGTCCTCAGTCGTTTCGGGTCGGATGTATGGTTTTTTATTCGCAGGCTTTTTATTGAATGGTTTTCTTTCACCATCCTCATATTTGTCTCTGCTATCGAAGCGGTCTCCGCCTCTTGTCGTTTTCGGTTTGCGCGCGCCTCCTACAGAAGGTCTGCTTTTGGACGTTCTTTCGCCAGAGCCACGGGAGTTTCCAGAAGGTCTGCTACTACCTGCACTTCTTGGTTTTTTGTCTCTTTCTGGTCTTTTTCCGTCTTCGCTCATTTCTAAAAATTTTTGCAAAGATAGTGAATTAGTTAAGAGTTACGAATTCTGAGTTTAAGAATTCCGAAAATTGAGAATAATGTAATTTTAAATTAGTTAAAACCTTTTGTAGAAAATATAATCAGTGTTCAAAGGTTCTAATCCAGTTTCTTTCAGCAGCATTGCGATTTGTCCTCGGTGATAGGTCGAATGATTGATGAAGTGAAACAAGATCTCCTGAATCGAATTTTCAAATTTAGTTCCCTTAGAATTTTTATAATTTACAATATCATTAAGTTCTCTTTTCTCAAGAATTTTGTAACTATTTGAAAAATTTTCAGAATTTATTTTTAATAAAAGATCCTCAGAATTTATTTGCCACACTTCAAATTG
>JAGNPP010000314.1 GCA_017989575.1 Chryseobacterium sp. | reverse complement strand
ACCAACGGTGGCGGAAGTGCCCGATGTATGTTGGCGGAGGTTTTCTTGCCGAAGAAATAAAATTCAATGAAAGCTACAAATTTTTGTAGCTTTTTTATTTTTCTATTGTAAATCTTCCAAAAAAATAAGATATTGCTGTCATTATTTAGCACAAATGGAATTAGAAGCTTATAGCGAAGGTTTACACATCTTATTAACGTTAAAAGTCAGCGAGGCGAATCTATTGTTAGACTACGATTCTTTCATCAAAAAAGTAAAGGAAATCTTATCGGAAAATGAAACAGAAGTGGTTGGCGAGACGCATCATATCTTCTCAAACGGCAGTTTCACGTCGGCTGTCATTCTCAAAGAATCTCATTTGTGCATCCATACTTGGCCAGAATTTTCGCAACTGACTTTCGATATTTTGTTGTGTAATTATTTTGGCGACAATTCTCACAAGACCGAAACGATTGCCAAGGCCGTGACCGATTATTTCTCCGGGCAAATCATCAAAGAACACAAAATCCGAAGATGATGATTTACACCTGTCCAAGTTGCAAAAAAGAAAACACTTTAGACCTCGATTTCACTGTTGAGAGCTACATCTGTAAGTCTTGCTCGATGTTGAGTGAGCAAGGAAAAATTATCAAAAATGTCAGAAAACCAACTGAGAATGTGGTTTTGGAAGTTGGTCAAAAAGGCAAATTAGATGGAACGGAATATACGGTTGTTGCCATTGTGGTAAAGAAATATGGAAATTCTGTTTTCTGGCGCGAATATCACCTTAAAGATAAAAATCTCAACGAAGCTTTCCTCAGCGAAAGCAACGGCCATTGGGTCATAATGTTTCCAAAGGAAATGCCTAAAAAAGAATTCAAATTCCACGCAGAGTTTGAAGGTAGAAAATACCGCTGGTACGAATCCACACCCAATAACATCGACTCGGCGACTGGTTTTTTCGAAGATAAACTCAAGTTCAGCCTAGCGACTTATAAAGAGTTTGTCAACGGAACCGAGATGGTTTCTTTGGAACAAGTGGGTACCGACAAAACTTTTCTTTGGGGAAAACACGTTCCGAAAAGTGAAGTCAAAAAAGCGTTCAAGCTGTCGTCTCTGCCCAATTATTCTGGGATTGGGATTGTTCAGCCTTATTATGTGAATCCAAGACAGCTGTTGAATGTCTTTGTCGTTGTGGCGTTGATAATGAGTTTGTTTCAGTTTTACAACACGGTTTCCAGAAGCAATTATGAGGTTTTTAGCGATAATATTAGATTCGATTCTGTCCGCAGTAAGGAATTGATTTCCAAATCATTTGATTTGAGTGGCGCGTCGGCTCCGCTTAATGTCAAACTGTCTTCCAACGTCGATAATTCTTGGGCGAATATAGAGTTGAGTTTGATTAATGAAAATTCCAACGAAATAGAATATACATCGCAAGACATCGAACAATACCACGGTTACGAAAGTGGCGAAAGTTGGTCGGAAGGTGGTAAGGAAAAAGAATTCAATTTCTGTGGTGTTGCGCCCGGAAAATATCACTTTTCAATCAGCGCCCAGAAACAAGGTTTTGAACAACCGGCTGGGGAAACCTTTTATGCACCAAATGGCAAAAAAACTTTCTCTTATACAGGCGATGGCTTTGTAGATGTCATCCTTCCATCAGGAGAAAAAACAGCGGCGAATCTCGAAAATCTTCAACAAAATGATTCAACAACCTATGCGGAATTGGAAGAGGCGAAGGCTTTCAAACTGAAAAATCCAAATTTTTCAACCAACATTCCAGACACGGATTCCGCCAATCCCAATTTCGCCATTCAGGCTTTTTGGAAACCGGTTAGTTTCTGGAATTACTTTATCATTCTCGGAATTATGGCTGTGCTCGTTGGACTCAATTATTGGGGAAAATATCTTTTTGATAAGACCAAATGGGACAACAGCAACTATTCACCTTTTAACGATTACACGAGCTGATGGGAAAAATAATCAATTACATCAAAAAATATAAACTTGTAGTCTTCGCAGGCGTATTTTTTCTGGGTTGGTTTCTCTATTTGACCTACACCGGAAACCAGTTTTGCGATTGCGCAAAGACCGAAAAATACAGGGACGGAACCTCAAGATACCGCTCACACGGAACGTCCGTTTACAGATATTATCACAAATAACTTTGATTAAAAAAACAAGAAACAATGGGAGAATTTAATTATTTACCGATAGTCAATTCAATATTATACGCTTTTTTGGGAGTCGCAATTCTTTTGGTTTGCTACGTCATCATAGAGAAACTGACGCCGGAAAAAACGTGGCACGAGATTTCAAAAAACAACAATACCGCTTTGGCAATTATCCTGGGCGCGTTTATCATCGGGATTTCCATCATTATCAGCGGAGCGATTCATGGATAAAAAACGCATTTCTTTTGAATTGCTTCTGCTTTTTTCGGTGTTTGTCATTGCGACTTGCGGACTGATTTATGAGTTGGTGGCGGGCGCTTTGGCGAGTTATCTTTTGGGAGATTCTGTCAAGCAGTTTTCTTTCATCATTGGCGTTTACCTATTTTCGATGGGTGTTGGGTCTTATTTTGCCAAGTTTATTCACAAGGATTTGCTGAACAAATTTGTTGAGATTGAGATTCTCGTCGGCGTTATTGGCGGAATCAGTTCGGTGGTGTTGTTCATTTTGTTTAATACGATTCAGCATTTTGAGCCAGTTTTGTACCTTTTCGTTTTCGTCACGGGATGTTTGGTCGGATTGGAAATTCCATTGTTGATGAATATTTTGAAGGATAAAGTCGCGTTCAAAGATTTGGTTTCCAACGTTTTCGCCTTTGATTATATCGGAGCATTATTAGCATCAATCCTATTTCCGTTGGTTTTGATTCCAAGTTTGGGGATTATTAAAACGCCACTTTTTTTTGGTTTGATTAATATTTCAATCGCCATTTTTCTCTCTTTCTATCTGGAAAAAGAACTGAAAAATCCCATCGCTTTGAAGGCCAAATCAATCGTCGCCTTTTTGGGATTGGTCGCTTTATTTATTTTTTCGGATAAACTTTTAGCATTTTCCGAGGAGAAATTATACGGCGAAAATATCGTTTACGCCAACAATTCACCTTACCAAAGAATCGTTTTGACGCGGAACGATAAAGATTTCCGGCTTTACCTCAACAACAATCTCCAGTTCTCTTCCGCCGACGAATACCGCTACCACGAGGCTTTGGTTCATCCCGCAATGTCAATGGCAAAAAACATTTCCAACGTTTTGATTTTGGGCGGAGGCGATGGTTTTGCAGTGAGAGAAGTTTTGAAATATAAAGATGTAAAGAACATCAC
>JAGNPP010000313.1 GCA_017989575.1 Chryseobacterium sp. | reverse complement strand
ATAATAGATAATTCTTACCAAACCGCCTATATTGCAAGATTTCTTTAGTTTTCAAACCTTTTGTTTTAATAAAATCATCCAAAACATCCGACATTTTATGGAAATCGCTGTCTTCTTTCACAAATGCCAAATAAGCCAAAAAAGTGTAAACGCCTTCCAAAATATGAAAATTTTGCAAAGCCATTTTTTGATCTGCAAATCGGCTTTTTTGAAAGGCCTCATCCACAGTTTCCACCGCTTTCAAAATATCCAAACCTTTCATCGTGTGGCTTTTGCTGATGGAATCTTGTCTTTCAAGGTATTGATAATGATAATTCGGCGTGAAAGCTAAAGTCCGACATTGAAGTAACAATTGCGGAATCAATTCGATGTCTTCGAAGTGAACTCCTTTTTTGAATCGTTTCCCATCAAACAAATCTCTGTGAAAAATCTTATTACAAGCGAAGTAAGAAATATCGGAAAATACGGAAAGATTGTCTTTCAGAATGATTTTCTCCGGAAAACCTGGAAGTTGCGTTAGTTTTTGAGTAACACTTCCATTTTCATCCACTTTTTGAAGATTGCAGATTGTCATTTCTGCATCGTATTTTATTGCCAGATTGTACATCTCCTCAAACATCGTTTCCGAAACATAATCATCACTGTCTACAAAACCTAGAAATTGTCCTTTAGCTCTATCGATTCCGAAGTTTCGTGCATCGCTGAGGCCACCATTTTCTTTGATGAAACCGAAGATTTTGGTTGGATATTCTAACTGAAATTCTTCAATAATTTTTTGAGAATTGTCTTTGCTTCCATCATTCACGACCAAGATTTCAATCTCATTCAAAGTTTGATTGACTAAGGACAACAGGCATTTTTCCAGATACAACTCGACGTTATAAACAGGTACGATGATGGAAACTTTGATGTCAGAAAATTGAGTCATTAATTTAATTTCTTGTAAATCTCGGACTTAGAAAACCTCTTTTCGCTTCATCAAAATCCGAACGCGAGCACGGAATGCAATTATCAATATTCTCATCTTCGCCAAAATACCAAAGATTATTGAAAACATCACGCTTGAAAGCATATTGCTCATCATTAATCAAAACAAAAAAAGTCTCGTAGGATTTCTCTTTCGGATGCGATTTTTGGATATTGATTCCTTCTATCAAATACCAAATCATTTGCGCCAAAAGCTGATGATTGAGCTGAGAATCTGAGTAAATATTATAATTGAAAATCCCAACAGACTTCAGTTTTTCGCTCAGACCAATTTCTTTCATATAAGCACAAATCTCGCGTCTGTTGAGTCCATTCACTTGGGGATTCATAGAAAAAGCTTCGGAAAAAGTTTCGATGGCGTCGCAATTAATGGTAACTAAATCTGCTTTTCGGAAATAAGGTTCGGTTTTCTCGGTAGAGTTCATCATTTCTGCCAAACGGATGATGTCGAACTGAACTTCTTTAATCAAATTCACAGAATCCATCTCGTTCAGATGCTTCTGATAACCAAGGTGATGGTAATTTTTAACTGAGAAATTTTTGGAGCCTAAAATCTTACTTAGGAAAGTCGATTCGTGGATTTCTTCGTCCTGTTTCAGAGAAACCAAGTTGCTGATTTGGGTATAATTGATGTCTTGCTGATGATAATTTAAAGCAGAAAAAAGTGAAAAAGCCAAGTCGTTGCTTCCACCCACAATCACAGGAATTGCACCTTTTTGATGACAAACAGACAACACTTCCTGCAAAATATAATGCGAATCCTGAGGCGTTTTCCCGGAAACCAAATCACCCAAATCTATGATTGGAATATCAAAATCGAGTTGGGATAATTTGTAAAACTCTCTTCGGATGCCTGTAAAATCCTGACTTTCCGCATCGCCATTGGCACCACGATAATCTGAGACAAAAAGCAAGACAATGCTGTTTTCTTTGATTTCACTCGTGATTTTGTTTCCGATTTGCCATTTCTCGGTTCGGAATTGTCTTGGCGCAACAATAAAATCTTCGAAGTTCATTGATTCTATTTTATAATATTAATGATGACATCTTTCGGCGTTTGTTTGGAAAACTCGACCAATTGATTTCTAAGTTTGTCTGTATTTTCTTTTTTGACGGCATAAAAAGAAACCGTCGTTCCTCCTGCCATATAATTGTTCTGAATGGTCAAAGTTCCGACTTTCGAAAAATAATCCGGCATTTTCACCCATTCGTCAAAAACCAAAGCCACTTCAAAATCCTGCAATTTTGCGGTGTTGTAGATGTAAGCTTGAAGTTTTTTGTTATCTGTAAATTTCCCGTGATCTTCTTTCCTAAGTTTCGCCACTTCTATGCTTCCAAGTCCATAAGTATCCAGCAAATGGATATTATTAAAATAAGTGATGGCGCCAATGTCATTCGCTACCACTTTGGAATTTTTGTAATATTGATGAAGAAAATCCGCCAATTGGATTTGTTGGTCGAAGATATTTTTGGATGCTTTGGGCTGGTTTTTCAACATCGGGACAAAGCGCAATGAAAATGTAATTAATAATAAAATGACCATTGAAAACTTCAAAACCTGATTTCCGATTTTCTTCTGAAAAAGTTCATCTGCAAAAGGTGCAATTGCAAACAGAATGATAACCACCAAATAGGCTTCATAACGAATCAGCCAACCGAAATTTGCGAACAAAAGATGTACAGCAAAGCCACAGAAAACTATCATTGGAATTGCATTTTTTGAATGTTGAAGCGTTGGCGTGTTTGAGAGTTTTGCGGATTTTATGTTTCTAAAAATCTGAATTAACAAAATTAAAATCAATATCAAAACTGAAAGTCCGCGATAGCCATTTCCGGCAACTCTTGTGAGAAAACCTACAATTCCATCATTGGTATTACCTTTCAGAATCAAAGAATTTGGAAGGAAGAATGAACCGTGGTCTAAAGAAATCCAACCGTAAATCAAAACCGGCGTCATCGCAAACAATCCCAGTGCAATGCTTTGAAAATATTCCTTTTTGATGAAGAAAAGATAAACGCACATAAAAAAGATGAAAAACAAACTTTCGTATCTGAAACCTGTCGCCAATATTGAAAGCAAAGCCAAATTAGAAAAATTCCTAGGCGCTTCATTTTCCAAATATTTTTTGAAAGCGAGCAACGCCAAAACCATTGTCAATGCGTGGAAAACGTGCTCCATTCCTGTCATTATCATCAGATGCAATGGCATTAATAAAACTATTGAAACCAGAAAAACGGTGTAAGTTAGTTTTGAAAACTGCTTCAAATAATTGTGAGAAATCCAAATTAGAAATATTCCAGCAATTGTATTTGCAACCAACGGAATATATTCCCAATT
>JAGNPP010000073.1 GCA_017989575.1 Chryseobacterium sp. | reverse complement strand
TATCAAAATAATAAGTCACACCTGCAGTAGCCGCAATTGCAGAAGAGGAATAAGTATCAATTTTTGAAGTGATGTAATTGACGTTGGCACCAATGGTCCAATTATCTTCGAACTGGTAAGCGTAGCCAAGTCCAACAGAAGCATCCATCGCAGAAAAATCGCCGTTGATATTAGAATTCTCGTCAGTTCTCGGCATAGATCCATAATCCATATATCTGGCATTGAAGGAAACCAAATGTCCAAATTCCAAATCACGAACGTAGCTGATGCTTCCAATCTTTGTATCTGCCAAATAAGAGGCATAATTCACGGAAAGCATTTGATCCATGTCCAGATTCATAAGCGCCGGATTGGCGGCCGTAAAATTGACATCATAGTCACGGACCGATACAGCATCGCCCAAAACGGCTTGCCTTGGAGAGATGGGAATATTCAGAAACTGGTAAACCGTGGTTCCCGTTTGAGAAAAAACCACACCAGAGATTGCGATAAAAAATAGATTGTAAAACTTCTTCAACACTGTTTTTTGGCTTTGCAAAAATAATCTATTTTGATGCTTATCAAAATTTTTAGACTACTATCTTTTTCATTAACGTAATTCTTTTCCTTTCATTATATTTGCACAGTCAAAATTTGAAATAAAAATCAAAAAGTAATAACAAAATAAATGAAATACAAAAGAATCCTTCTGAAACTGAGTGGAGAAGCACTAATGGGAGAACGCCAATACGGAATCGACAACGATAGACTGAAAGAATATGCAGTCGAGATCAAAAAAGTTGTGGAAAAAGGCTGTGAGGTCGCAATCGTAATTGGTGGTGGAAATATTTTCAGAGGATTGGCTGGCGCTGCAACAGGAATGGACAGAGTTCAGGGCGATTATATGGGAATGCTGGCAACCGTAATCAACGGAATGGCGCTTCAAGGTGCTTTGGAGGATGCAGGAATCATCACGAGATTGCAATCTGCTATCGAAATGGACAAAGTTGCTGAACCGTTTATCAAAAGAAAAGCTGTTCGCCACCTTGAAAAAGGAAGAGTTGTCATCTTCGGTGCTGGAACTGGAAATCCATATTTCACAACTGATACAGCTGCAACATTGAGAGCAATCGAAATTGATGCTGATGTGATCCTAAAAGGAACCAGAGTGGACGGAATCTACGACAGCGATCCTGAGAAAAATGCAGACGCGGTGAAATTCAATAGCCTGTCTTTTGACGAAGTGTTTGAGAAAAACCTGAAAGTAATGGATATGACGGCTTTCACACTAAGTCACGAAAACAAATTGCCAATCATCGTTTTCGATATGAACAAAGAAGGTAACTTGGAAAGACTGATCGACGGCGAAGTTATCGGAACGCTCGTGAATGTATAAATGATCAATGATGATTGATAGATGATTCAAAACTTCAATTTTATTTGGAATGTTGAATCTTTTTGCAGCTCGACTTTAACGGACTCTTCGAGAGCCTCAGAGTGACAAGCGGGAGTGGAAGGCGGAAATAGCTGCCCAAAAAAAAATAATAATAAATAGCTATTCGACGAAGTCAAAAGCTGCCCAAAAAATATCAATCATAAATTATCGTTTATCAATTATAAATAAATGTGTTAATTATCAAATTTTAAATATACAATGGAAGAATTAGAACTCATTGTAGCCTCCGTAAAGCAAGAGATGGATGCTGCAATCAAGCATTTGGAACACGCTTTTCAAAAGATCAGAGCCGGACGTGCCTCTACATCTATGGTTCAGGACGTAATGGTGGAATATTACGGTGCTCCAACGCCTATCACGCAAGTTGCAAACGTTTCTGTGGTGGATGCGATGACGCTTTCTATCCAGCCTTGGGACAGAACGGCAATTGGTGCGATTGCAAAAGGAATCGTGAACTCCAACCTTGGATTTGCGCCTTCTAACAATGGCGATGTGATCATCATCAACGTTCCGCCTTTGACGGAGGAAAGAAGACGTGACCTTGCTAAGCAGGCAAAAGGTGAAACGGACCAAACAAAAGTAGTGATCCGAAATGCTAGACAAGATGGCAACAAGGAACTGAAAAGACTGGAAGGTGTTGCAGAAGACCTGATAAAAGGTGCTGAGAAAGACATCCAAGATCTGACAGATGCTTACGTGAAAAAGTCTGATGACGCTTATAAAACAAAAGAAGCGGAAATCTTAAAAGTTTAAGTTTCCGTTTTTAAATTTATATAAACCTCGTTTCAATTTTTGGGACGAGGTTTTTTGTGGATTGAGTTTTAAAAATTTTATATTTGATGAAAATGAAATTTGTATGAAGCTATCTTTACTTCTAGTTTTAATAATTCCTCTCAATATATTTTCTCAGAGTTTTGCAGAATTAGATTCAATCTTGAAAATCACGAAAACAGAATTCAATACTAACGAATTGCGGATCTATAGAAAACATTCGAACACAACTGGCTTGGAACTTTTTAGATTTTATCAGGATAAAAATGAGCTATGGAAAGCAGATTTTTATCAAACCATTGCTAAAAGAGATTCAAAAAATAACATTGATATTAGAATAAGAAAAGAGAAATTAAACTCGCTTAAGAATTTTGAGTTGATCTGGTTGCAAATTCTCAATTCTGACATTTTGTTTTTACCGAAATTTGATAAAATTGAATATAAATTAAAACAGAAAAATAATTATTTCGAGATTATGGATGGGGAAATCTATAATACAATCAGCAAAGTTTCTGTATTGGATGGAAAAGTTTTTTTTATTAAAATTAAGAATGGAAATCGATTCAATGAAATAATTTATCCAAATCCACAAAGCTATCTGACGCACTATTCTAATGTTGACGAACTGCAATCTGTTGCGGAATTGTTAGAAATTGTCAAATCAGAATTTAAAATATTTGATAAGTAATGAGTCTGACAACTTCGATAAGTCATCTTTTTTTGTAAAAAATTCTGACTTAAAACCCTTTATTTTATTTATTGTATCTTACTGATGTTAAGAATTCGAATTAATAATTAAATATATCTAAAAAATAAGTAATTATGAAAATAGGATTAATAGGATTTGGGAAGGCAGGAAAAGCGGTTGCCAATGTGATTCTCCAGCATACAGATTTCTCTCTGGAATGGGTTCTTCGGAATAGTGAAAAGATGGAAAATCTCTCTGCAAAAGATTTATTGGGAATCTCGGCCTCAGACAGTGCGATGATTTATTCTCAACAGACCACGGATTTGGAAACATTATTGACAGATCATCCTGTAGATTTTATCATCGATTTTTCTAATGAAAAAAGTATTTACTCTTACGGCAAAATCGCATCGCAAAAGAAAATTAAAATTATCTCTGCCATTTCGCATTATGAAGAAAATGAAACGAAATTTCTAAAAGAATTGTCCACTGACACCGTTGTTTTTTGGTCACCTAACATTACTTTGGGCGTTAATTATTTACTGTTTGCCTCGTCCTTATTAAAAACCATTGCGCCTGGTGTGGACATAGAAGTTATTGAAGAGCACTTCAAAGCAAAGTCTGGCGTTTCCGGTACTGCTGTAAAAATTGCGGAAGTTTTGGATGTAGAAACAGAAAGCATCAATTCGGTGAGAGCCGGTGGAATCGTTGGAAAACACGAGGTTATCTTTGGATTTCCATATCAGACGGTTCGTTTGGTTCACGAATCTATTTCGAGAGAAGCGTTTGGAAGTGGCGCATTGTTCGTGGCAGAAAATCTTAAAAATAAACTGAACGGCCTGTACAATTTTGAAGATATTTTGCGACCTTATTTTTTCAATCAATCTCAAAACAATTTATCTTGATTTAAAAATTATTCTCTGAAACAAACAAAAACCTCTCAATCACTTGAGAGGTTTCATTTTTAATAGAATCATCAACTTGACTCTTTTTAATTTCTTCTTGAATCTTACCTTAGGCAGAATTTCTACTTGCATTAATATTTCCAAACAGAGAACGCATCACAAGTTTCTCATAACTTTCGCGATTGCCTTCTCCTTTCTGGATTTTCATCAATGCATATTGTTGAATACTCAAAAGTGGAAGTACGATTTTCTCACGAATCTTGACAGATTTACGATTCAACGGTTCTTCTTGCATCAGGATTTTGTAACCAGTTAATTCCAGCATCATTTCTTTGGAAAGAGAAAACTCAGCGAAAAGAATATTCCAAAACTCACCAAATTTCTCATTATTTCTCATATAATAAGTCAACGGGAAATAAGTCTTGTTCATACTCATCATCGAGTTCAGGACTAATGTTTTAAAGAAATCTGAACCTTTGTACAAATCCTTGATTTCGTCAAATCTTCCAGCATCCATCAAAGTTTTCAAAGCAAATCCAAATCCGAAGAAACCAGGTACATTCTGTTTCAATTGCGACCACGATCCTACGAAAGGAATTGCTCTCAGATCTTCAAACTTCAGTTCAGAACCTGCGCCTCTTTTGCTTGGTCGGCTTCCGATGTTTGTACGCCCGTAATATTCTAACGTACTCATTTCCTGAAGATAAGGCACAAACATTGGATGTGCTTTCAAATCGGAATATTTTTGATAACTGATGTCAGCTAATTCTGAGATCAATTGTCTTTCTTTATCATTAAGGTCTTTCTTGACGCTTTTGAAAACATCATTCTCAATCCCAGCGGTCAACAACTGTTCGAAGTTAAATTTCGCTTGATCCTTGTTTCCGAAAACACTTGTAATGGTTTGTCCTTGGATCGTTAATTCGATTTGGTTGTTCGCAATTGTTTTGCCTTGTGAAGCGTAGAAATCGTGGGTTTTTCCACCACCTCTTGCTGGTGGTCCGCCTCTACCGTCGAAGAAAACGACTTTCATTCCGTTTTCCTCAGAGATTTTAGTCAGTTTTTCTTTTGATGTATAGATTTGCCAGTTTGCTTTCAAATAGCCACCATCTTTGGTTCCGTCGGAGAAACCAAGCATAATGATTTGCTTGTTGTTTCTTCTTGCGAGATGTTTTTTGTAAACAGGATGATCGTACAAAGTTTTCATCACGTTTTCAGATTTGTCGAGACCTTCCATCGTTTCAAAAAGCGGTACAATATCGATGTTGATATCTTCATCTTTATAACCACAAAGTTTCATCATTGCATAAACGTTCATCACGTCTTTCACTTCGTCTGAATTTGAAATAATGTAACGGTGCATTCCTCGTTCGCCATTGTTTTCTTGAATCACTTTGATGTTATAAATACTTTTCAAAGTTTCACAAGTCATCTCATCTTCGAAATCATCAGGATTCAAAACAATTCCAGAATCTAAAAGTAAGTCGATTTTCTCATCATTTGTTCTGGAATCTACGTTTCCATCAATGACTTTTTTGAAAATATCATCAATCACATTTTGATGAATCCTACTATCTTGACGAATATCCAAAGTCGCAAAGTGCGTCCCGAAAATCTTCACACGATCTCTGAAATCATCCAAAACGCCAAAGAAAAGTCCGTTGTGCTCTTCCTTTAATATCTTTTCGGCTTTATCTAATTCAGCAATGATTTCTTCTGCAGAAATCCTCACATCTTCTTGGAAAATTGAATCGTAGATCCTTTTGCTCACCGCTTTCAAAACATCAGAAACGCCACGGAAACTTAATCTTCTTCTTACTATTTTCAGATGTCCATAATAATCTTTCAAGATTGAAATTCTCAATTCCTCAGCAACTTTCATTGTAATGTCAGCCGTTACAAACGGATTTCCATCTCTGTCACCACCTGGCCAAAATCCCAATTGGATAATATCTGTATTCGGTGTAAAATTGGAAGTTCCGTAAACTTGTTTTATTTTTCTATAAAGTTCGCCAATACTTTGATAATAAACATATCTCAGGTAATAAATGATGCTCATCGCTTCGTCCAAAGGCGTTGGACGTTCTTTGTTAACGAAAGGCGTTTTTCCCAACTGCTGAAGCAATGTATCAATCTGTGTCACAGAATCATTGATGATTGCATCACGCAAATCGTGGATGATTCTTTGAACCGCGTTTGGATAAAACTGCGTTGGGTGCGCTGTGAAAACAATCTTTATGGCAAAATCGTCCATCTTTTTTCTAATCGCTTCCAAGTGCTGTTCCTGATTGGCTCTATCGTAGAGATTCATCACCGTTCCGGAATCACTTTCTGAGTGAAGTTGTTGGAAAGCGGCGTCTTCTATACTATCAAAAAGTACAACTTGTCTTTCTATATATTGTATGATTTTAAAAAGCAATTCGAGTTTTTGGTCTTCGGTTTCAAGCTCGGTATGTTTTTGGAAAAATTCTTCCACAATCTCTTCCGGAGACTTCCCAAGTTGATAGCCGTCTTTGCTTTCTTCGTAAAGAAAAGGCAACAACATCCCTATATTTGTCATTTTATCATACGGCAAACTCATAAAGAGCGAGTTGTAGATTTGAAACTTATTTTCTACAATTTGCCTGAATTTTTCAATTTTCTGATCGTTTAGCATTTAACAAAAATAAGAGATAAATTACAAAATCAATCTTCGGAAATGTTATTTTTATCTTAATATCTCAATAATGAGTCATTTTTTTTGAACTCAAAGCTCACAAAATTTAGTAGTAATTAATATGAAATATTTTAAGTTCGAAAAAAATAAAACCCAACATAGAATAATGACATCTTCAAAATGAACATTAAGCATTTTCCAAAACTTCAATAATTTCTATGCCGTACTTTTCTGTTTTAGATTTTCCAAGTCCGTTGATTTGTTCCAAGTCTTCCAAATTACTCGGTTTGTACCTTGCAATAGACACCAAATGCGCATTATGAAAAATTATATAAGCTGGCAATTGAGCTTCCTTCGCTTTTTCTGATCGCCAATCTTTTAATTTATTATAGATTATTAATTCTTCTTCCGAGAGTTCTTCTTCGGAAACTGGAGTTGCTTTACTGGAACTAGTTTTCAACTTTTTTTCCTCATAAGAAATTAACACAGACCAATAATTAATCTCTTCTTCAATTAATTTTGAATTGGTGTGAATCACTTCATTTTGCGTAAGAAAATCATTAATCACGTTTTGATCGGCTGT
This sequence comes from Chryseobacterium sp., assembly GCA_017989575.1. Taxonomy (GTDB): domain Bacteria; phylum Bacteroidota; class Bacteroidia; order Flavobacteriales; family Weeksellaceae; genus Epilithonimonas. The sequence goes on along the minus strand of JAGNPP010000073.1, from coordinate 2,968 downwards.
TAAAAATTCATCTGAAATTCTGATTTTAAAAACTTTAACTTTCATCATATTGTAATTTTAAAAATGAAAAACCCTGACAAGCTTTTGACTTGCCAAGGTTTGAGTAATGTAGATTATTTGGAGCCCAAAAGAACCAATTCTTCCACACGGATTTCGGTTATCATTCGTTTTACCCCATCTTTGTCATCGTAGGATCTGTATGTTAACTTTCCTTCGATAGCGATTTCTTTGCCTTTCGGCATATACTTTTCCATCACTTCGGCAGTTTTGCCATAAGCAACCAAATTGTGCCATTGCGTTTCTTCTACTTTCTCGCCATTAGCGTTGGTGTAGTAATCATTGGTTGCAAGCGTCACACTTGCTTTTCTGTTTCCACTTTCGAAGTTGAAAATTTCTACTTCTTTTCCTGTGTGACCAATCAGTGCCACTTTGTTTCTTAACGACATAATAAATAATTTTTTAGATTAGACTTTTAAAATCAGAACGTATCATCGTGTTTCCTGATTTTCTTACTGCAAATTTTCAACAAAATGAAAACGTTAATCGGTAGAAAAGTATTTATATCCGTTTGTAATCGTTTGTAATTGAGAAGGATTTTATAAATTTGATTTAAAACAAAACCAAATGACAAAAAATATCCAAACTATCCTCTACTCTTTTCTCACCTTAATTTTTCTAATCAATTGCGAAAAGAAAAACGAAAAAACTGTTGTTAAGAACTATGAGAATTATCTAAATAATTCCATTTGGCTCATCAAGAATGAAAAATTGATTGGATATGAAATCGGTGAGAAGCAATTTATTTTAAATAAGAAAAATGACACGGCGCTCATTTGGAATTTCTCTGCGATTGAGTTTACTGACAAGGAAAAATTCACAAGTTACAACAGTTGGGAATGTGGGAATGACTGCTTCACCTCCATCGATGGAAAATATAAATTTGTTGACAAATCTGAAATCGAATTTCAAATCGAAAGCATCACACGTACTGGAACTTGCGAAGCGCCAATCGAACGTTTCGCCAAACCGAAAATATTGACAATGAAAATTGAGAAATTCAGCGATAGTTTGGTTCTCAATAAAAAATTAAAATCTGTGATATGAAATTGACTTTAATCTTAATGACAATCGGAATTTTCAGTTTTGGTCAAACTTCGACCGATAAAAAAATCGGAGAGAAAATTGAGGGTAATTTTCTTGGAAATGGCAAAAAAGTTATCGCAAGCGTCATCAAAACTAAAGAAGCGAAAGGAAATCCAATCGAAGACGGATCGCCAGCAGAATATGAAATTCGGTTTTCTGATAAGAAATTAAAACCGATAAAAACCGGTTGTTGCGAACTCATCCTCATCAACGAAGGCGACCTGAACCGAGATGGAACCGACGAAATCTCAATCTACCAAGCACCAATGAATGGTTGCACCTACGCGATGGAAACTTATTCTAACATCAAGGGAAATTGGAAAAAAATCGTCGATAGATTTTTGATTCTGACTGGTTGCGATGGAATTAGCAAGGTTGATTTGCAAAAAAGAATCTTTCGTGAGAACAACCAAATTTTTTATTTGGAGAAAGATATGAGTGAGGAAAATGGAAAATTGATAAAGAAAAAAGTTGAACAGAAATAATTTTGAAACCACAAAAGTAACAAAAGCTTTTGGCCTTTAATAAGCTTTGCAAAAGTTCAAAAAAGGAAATGCTTTTAGAATGTTAATTTATTGTTTTTTTACAGAAATATTTTTCAATAATTTCTTTTGTGACTTTTGTGGTTAATGATTTTCATTAATAAAAACTTTTTAATTTTAATTATAAAAACACACCAATGGAAACCCAGACCTGCCCAGAATGTGGCGACAAAATCATCGGCCGATCCGACAAGAAATTCTGTTCCGATGCCTGCCGAAACGCCTTCAACAACAAGCAGAATAAAAACTCGACCAACTATATGCGGAACGTGAACAACAGGCTCCGCAAAAACTTCCGAATCCTCTCCGAAAATAATCACGAAGGAAAAACCAAAATCACCAAACTCAAATTACAAAGCTTAGGTTTCGATTTTGATTATGTGACGCAAATTGTGACTTACAAAAATGGTTCGCAATATTTTTTCGTTTACGATCAGGGTTACAAAATCTTGGACAGCGAGTGGATTTTGCTCGTCAAGAAAACAATAGATTGATTTATTTTTGAGACGATTTAAAATCGATTTAAAGTAAAATATTCTTAGCTTCGTCTCATTCAAAAAAAATTATGCTCAAATATTTTGCTTTTATTGGTCTCATTGCTGTTGTCTTTTTGATATTTAATCATCCTATTTTTGGAGGATCAATAAAGGGAAAACGATTGGAACGAATCAAAAAATCGCCCAATTACAAAGACGGAACTTTTCAGAATCTTAGCATCACGCCATCTTTGGCAGAAGGTTTCACGATGCGACAAGTGATGTGGGAATTCCTGACCGATAAAACGCCAAACAAAACGCCCGACCACACAATCCCAAGCGTAAAAACCGATTTGAAAAGCCAACCAATCACCGAGAATTTTATGGTTTGGATGGGACATTCGTCTTATTATTTTCAGATTGATGGGAAACGGTTTTTGGTAGATCCGGTTTTCAGTGGCAATGCGTCGCCGATTCCTGGAACTACGAAAGCCTTTGCTGGAACGGATATTTATACTGTTGATGATTTGCCCGAGATCGATTTTCTGATTATTTCGCACGATCATTACGACCATTTGGATTATAAAACGGTGAAAGAATTGCAACCGAAAGTAAAGAAAGTAATTTCCGGATTGGGTGTTGGCGCGCATTTCGAAAGATGGGATTATGCGGAGGATCAAATCACGGAATTGGATTGGTACGAGGATTTTTCATTGAATGGATTCAAGATCACTTCTACCCCAGCCCGCCATTTTTCTGGCCGACTTTTCAAGAGAAATACGACGCTTTGGTCCTCCTTCGTTTTAG
>JAGNPP010000072.1 GCA_017989575.1 Chryseobacterium sp. | reverse complement strand
GTTCTTGGGTATACCATATCCACGTGCGTAGTTCCACGCTGCCAGCCTTTCCACGTTCCAAATTGCTGAAGATTGGCATCTATTCCCCAAGATTTCAATTTATCGGCGCTCCATTCATTAGACTTTAGCATTTCCGGCGTTCCTACTAGACGAGGACCTATGCCGTCCAGAAGTTCAAAAGCCATATCTTCCAGTTGGGAATTATTATTAGCCTCATTCACAAAGTTTTGAACGATGGGATTAAGTTTTTCTTCGGATTTGTTTTGGGCATTGACTAATGTAATCTGAGCGGCAAAAAACACAGCCGACATTGCGATAAATGAGTGTCTCTTCATATCTTTTATTTGATTTCGATAAAGATAAGAATTATGAATAAAAAAATGATAATGGAAATTATGTAAATATTAGATTTTACTATTTCTGATTGATTTGGATTGTTATAGTTTTAATTTTATTAATGGAAAAAAAGTCGTTTTGTATAAATAAAAAACCCTTTCAGAGTTTGAAATTCTGAAAGGGTTATAACATCGAATTGCTCGCAGCCCGACCTGAGTGGAGCTCATTTTTTGTATGGACTTAGCCTCGGCAAAAAATAGCGGGAACGGAGGGCGGAAAAGCTGCCATCATTATTATTTTATGGATTGGTTGAGAAAATAGACGCATTGGCAATCATCGCTCTACGGTTCATTTTCAGGATATCTCTCACCCATTCTGCGAAATCTTCTGGCTGGAGAACTTTGTCCGGATTACCGTCTGTCAAACCACCGTTGATGCTCATATCGGAAGCAATTGTACTCGGTGTCAACGTAATGACACGGATATTCTGCTTTCTCCATTCCGCCATCATCGACTGCGAGAGAGAAACGACTGCTGCTTTGGAAGCCGCATATGCCGACATATTGGGTCCGCCTTTCAATCCCGCTGTGGAAGCGACATTCACGATGTCACCTTGTCCTTTTTCTTTCAAAAACGGATAAACGGCTTTCGCTGTGTAATAAACACCGAAAAGATTGGTATGAATCACTTGTTCCCAAGTCTCGGACGGCATTTCCTCGATGCTTCCAAAGTCGCCAATTCCTGCATTGTTGACCAAAATATCGATTCCGCCTAATTCATTTGCCAAAGATTCGATTCCGGCTTTTACTTCTAATTCTTTATCAACACTGAAAACTGCGTAAGCTACTTTTACGCCGGTTTGTTTCAGTTCGTTGGCTGCTATTTTTAGATAATTTTCGTTTCTTCCTGTAATTCCTATATTAACGCCTTCGTTTGCTAATGCTTGAGCAACAGCTTTTCCAAGACCTCTACCGCCACCTGTAATAATGGCGTTTTTACCTTTTAAGTTCATAATAACATTTTAGAGGTGCAAATTTACCAAACACTTGTTTAAAATCCGAATAAAGTTAAATGATTTAATACAAGTTTATCATTGAGAGATTCAATTGGAAATTATTTACAAAAGCACAATACAATTAAATAAAAATAAAAGGTTTATTTCTTGAAATTATCATATTGTATTTTTCCATCAATAAACGACTTAAACTGTAATGTATTAGAAGTCAACTCCGAAACTAAAATATGAGTGGTAATATTTGGATTATGATCCCAGATGATTTGTAAATCATTTTCAACTTTTTTCCAAGTACCCTTTTCTACTACGTCACCATTACCTTGTGGATTTATGAAGTTAAATTCAGTTTTTCCATCAGCAGTAAATTTAATTGGTGAATATTTGGTATTACCCATATTTTCTCCGTCATAGATTCTCGAAACCCCAATCCAAGTTCCAATTAATTTTTCAGTTTGTACATTATCATTCTCATTAGATGAACAAGATGATAAAATTAAGATTAATATAAGAGTGATAAATAAATACAAATTTTTCATCTGATACAATGGTTTTAATTAGGAAGATAAATTCTATAAATTTTGACTAGCTTAATTTTTAAAATTACAAATAATTAGTATTCGTTATTCTAACAAAAATAGTTTTTCTTATCGAAAAGTATTACAATTTCGCTTTAAACAAAATATTGAGACTACAACTTTTCCACAATTATTCTCCCTTCAATTGGTCAGGAATATTAGTCGTAATAAAATTGATTCCTTGATTTTTGAGTTCTTCGTAGATTTTAACATCATTTACAGTCCAGGAATTGGTAATCAAACCAAGAGAATTGGCTTCCGAAATCCAAGTGGGATTTTTCTGAAAAACGCTGTAATGATAATCCAATCCGTCCAAACCTTCTTCTTTGATTTGCTGTGGCGAGAGATTCCCTTCCAAATATTGAACTTTTGCAGACGGATTTTGTTTCTTAATTTCTTTACAAATATTAAAACTGAATGAGATGTAATCGCTTTGGTGATCGAGTCCGAGGTCTTTTACGGTTTTTAGAACTTTGGAGACCATTTCGTTTTCACGTTCTTTGGATTTGGTAGGTTTGATTTCGATGATTAATTTGACGGACGAATCTTTTTTCCCTTGTTTAAGATAATCTTTCAAAGTTGGAAGTTGTTCTCCGTTGGATAATTTCAGTTTTCTTAAATCTGAAAAGTTGGTTTCCGCGATTTCCATTTTTCCGTGATGCTCGTCGTGATAAATCATCAATTCTCCGTCCTTTGTCATATGAACATCGAATTCTGAACCGTAAACTTTCAGCTTTTGTGCATTTTCTAAAGCTTGGATAGAATTTTCCGACGTTGGCGGATTTGATTGGAAAAAACCACGATGGGCGATGATTTGTGTTTGAGCGTTGATAAACATAGTCGTTGTGAGAAATAAAAGGCAAAATACTTTCTTCATTATTCAAAATTTCATAGACCAAATTACTCATTTTATTTTTAGTCATTCTCCTTGTTTTGGTTATTTTTGCGTTAAATAATTTCCCGATGTCCGAAAATATTCAGCAAAAGATAGAATCCCTGAGAGAAGAACTTCATCAGCATAATTACAATTATTATGTCCTTGATAACAATACGATTTCTGACTTTGAATTCGATGCAAAACTGAAAGAACTTCAGGAACTGGAAACAGCGCATCCTGAATTTTTTGATGCTAACTCTCCCACTTTGCGTGTTGGTGGCGGAATTACAAAGAATTTTCCGACCGTTCAGCATCAATACAGAATGTATTCTTTGGACAATTCTTATGATTTTGATGACCTAGAAGATTGGGAAAAACGCATCATCAAAACGATTGACGAACCTGTAGAATTTGTGGCAGAGTTGAAATATGACGGTGCATCGATTTCTATTCTTTATGAAAATGGAAAATTATCTCAAGCTGTGACACGCGGCGATGGTTTTCAAGGCGATGAAATCACCAATAATGTAAGAACAATTTCCGATATTCCTTTGACTTTGAAAGGCGATTTTCCGAACCGATTTTTTATCCGAGGCGAAATTTATCTGACAAGAAAAAACTTCGATAAAATCAATAAAACCCGTGAAGAAGAAGGCTTGGATTTGTTTATGAATCCACGAAACACAGCCAGCGGAAGTCTGAAAATGCAGGATTCTGGAGAAGTGAGAAAGCGTGGATTGTCGGCAGTTTTGTATCAATATATTTCGGATGAATTTCCCGCAGATACGCATTGGGAAATCTTAGCAAATGCCAAAAACTGGGGTTTCCGTGTTTCGGAAGATCAAGCAAAATTGTGTAAAACGTTGGATGAAGTGAAAAAGTTCATCACATTTTGGGATACGGAAAGACACAAGTTACCTTTTGAAATTGATGGGATAGTCTTGAAAATCAATTCTTTGAAACAACAAAGACAATTGGGTTATACTGCCAAATCGCCGCGTTGGGCAATGGCTTACAAATTCAAAGCGGAAAAAGTGGAAACCGAATTGCAAAGTGTTTCTTATCAAGTCGGAAGAACCGGAGCCATAACGCCTGTTGCCAATCTGAAACCGATTTTATTAGCTGGAACTACTGTGAAACGAGCTTCACTTCACAACGAAGACATCATCAAAAAACTGGATTTGCACGAGCACGATTTTGTGTATGTGGAAAAAGGTGGAGAAATTATCCCAAAAATTGTTGGCGTAAATACGGAGAAACGAACGCTTTTGCAGACACCAATCCAATACATCAAAAATTGTCCGGAATGTGGAACGGAGCTGGTAAAAATCGAGGATCAAGCGATTCATTTTTGTCCTAATGAACTACATTGTCCACCACAAGTTGTAGGAAGAATGATTCATTATGTTTCCAGAAAAGCTTTGAATATTGAGAATCTTGGCGGTGAAACAATCGAGCAACTTTACCGAGAAAAATTGATTGAAAATCCTGCTGATTTTTATACTTTGAAAAAAGAACAGCTTCTTCCACTCGAACGAATGGCGGAAAAATCTGCTCAGAATATTTTGGATGGCATTGAAAAATCTAAGGAAATTGCATTTGAAAAAGTATTGTTCGGAATCGGAATCAAACATGTTGGGGAAACGGTTGCTAAGAAATTAGTCAAAAATTTCAATACAATTGATGACTTGAAAAATGCGACTTTGGAGGAACTTTGCCAAGTCGAAGATATCGGAATGAAAATAGCAGTCAGCATTGTAGATTTTTTCCAGAATTCTGAAAACATCTTGATGATTGAGCGTTTGAAATCTTACGGCGTTCAGTTGGAAAAAGGCGAAAATACAAACGTCGTTTTGTCCAATGTTCTGGAAGGAAAAACCTTTCTTTTCACTGGAAAACTGTCACTTTTCACTAGAGAATCTGCGGAAGAAATGGTGGAAAAACACAACGGAAAAAACATTTCTGCGGTTTCTAAAAATCTGAATTATTTGGTTGTCGGCGAAAAAGCCGGAAGCAAATTGAAAAAAGCACAAGACATCGGAACGATTACAATTCTTGATGAGCAGGAATTTTTGGATTTGATTGGATAATATAGATCGAAGATACAAGATTTGAGAATCAAGATATTGGGATGGAAAAATTGATTTGACAAAAGTTGAAAATAGTTCGAAAACCCCTAGCCCCGATGGGAACGGCATCCTTTTTTGGCATTGCGGTAGAATCGTGTATCAAAATGCTTCACGTCGTTCGCAATGACAAAAAAGATATAGCCCTTCGACAGGCTCAGGATAAATTACCAGCGGGATTAAGCTCCTAAAATCTACTAAATCCTTAGTTCAAAAATCCGAATTTCAGTTTGATTCCGAAGTTTTCTTTGAACACGGAAGTTTGATAATGCCCCAATCTGTAAGCGAAACCAACGCCAAAATTCCTGCCTAAAAATCGGTTCCAAGTGATGCCAACTTCTTGATAATAATGGTCTAACACGCGAAAACGGAACTGGTGATCGGTTCTGTTTTTCATATTTCCAATAGCAGATTGGTACTCCAACTCGATGGTGGAATATCTGGAACCCAGAGTCTTGAACCTGAAAGGCAAAAATTGCGACACTTGGAAAGCTACAAATCTATCGGCAAAAAAAGTTCCCGCTGGCATTGTGGTAAACGCCAAATTGTTGGGCGTGTTTATGTTTGAATACCATTTGCTAAGGTTGACATCGGTTTGACCTGCAATCTCAAAATTTTTCCAAATGGGTGCGTTTCCTGAGGAAATCCCACCGAAAAGTTTGAAGTTGGTGTAGCCCAATTTTGTTCTGAACTGGTGGATGATCAAAGCGTCGAGCCTGTTGTAATTTAGATTTCCGCCTAAGGCATCTACGCCTTTTTCAAAATTGATGTATGCCTGAGGAAAGCCTTTTTCAAATGTGTATTTCCCGCTTGGCGTCATAATGTTTTTGTCGTTCGGAGAATATTTCAATGAGAATGTGGAGCTTACGTTATCAAATCTATTGCCCAAATCTTTGTACTGATAATCAAAAAGTGCCTGTTGTTTCTCTTTATTTACGCCAAGTCTCACGCTCAAAGAATTGGACACATCGTACAAATAGGATGCGCCCCACTTTTGGTTTTTGTAGAAATTGTCGTTTTGCCAATCCATATTCATATCTGCAATCTTCATTCTCATATCCCACATCGTGTTGCTGAATCTTCCCGTTGCGAAGACATCATCTACGTAATCAATCCTGAAAATGGAAGTTCTTTCTTGTGACAATTTAACATCCAAACCTAAACCGTATTTCCACTTTTTGTCTTTGAATCCGTAACCGAAATAACCATCGGGAGAAAATGTTTTGTTGAATTTTTCATTCAGTTTTATGCCGGCTCCCAAACGGAAACCTTGGTATTTGTCATAGCTGATAAATTTGGTCAAGTCGAAATCAATCATTTTGTAGCGGAGATTTCCTCGCAACAATTGCGTTAGAAAACCAAGCTTCTTCTCGAAATCGTGTTTTTCTACAAAGCTGTCGATCTGTGTGTAAGTTGCGCTTTCTCTTGCGGTGAGGCTGTCGGTTCTGTACTGCTCCAAGAGACTTCCATCTGAGTTTTTCATCTCGAGAGAATAGCCTTTGAAATCTGAAGCTTTTTGAGATTCATTGACTTGGAAATCGAAAAATCGGTTTTTGACGTAGAGGTAATTTCCGAAAGTTTTGCTGTTGTATTTTTGTCTGTCGCTCAGTTTTGCACCTTTTTTCAGGCTGTCGGTTTTTATACTGTTTTTTTTGGACGTGTTAAAAGTTTGGTCGCCCATTTTCAGTTTGATGTCTTCATAGTCCAAAAACCATTTGTTGTCGATAGGTTTCCAGACAGAGACAATGTCGCCTTCGTTTCGTTTTTTACTGGCACTTTCAAACTTTTTCAAGGCAAAACTTTCTGCATCGACATAGATTTTCCCGTTGAATTTTCTCGGATTTTGTTTTTTCTTATCAGTAATTTCTTTGAATTTGATGACGTAGGTTTTTCTGCCGTCCAACTGCAAAGTATCCGACATATAGAAATTGAAAAGTTTCCTGTTTTCCTCTCTCAATTGTCGTGGCGTTCTATTGAGATTTGAAATATTAATCGCCAAAGCTTCGTAAATCGGATTTTTGAAACCAGACATTCTGTTATCTATAATATTGGTTTTCTCACCGAATTTCTGCGAATACTTGTACTCTGTTGCTTTTTCCCAAAGGAACATTTGGCTTTCTTTTGAAGCGTTCAGAAAATCTTCGTTGATCAATGAATCTTTCTTTTCGCTCTCTTTTTGTTTAAATTCCTTCTTGTCAATTTTCGAAAGTGAATCTTGTCTTGAGGCTAAGAAAGTTTTAAAAGTATCAATGGAATCCTTATCCACATCGATGGAAAACTTGGTGTAGGATTTAAAATTGTAAGTGTCAAGTGATTTTGGCGAATTGTCTTTTGCTCTTTTATTAAGTTCATCCAGAATCTTCAAAGCCCGAGGGTCACTTTTGTCGCTGATGATGACTTTTTCTATGTTATTATTTTTCTCCGACGACGCAATCAAAGCAACATCCATCGATTTTTTGACATCAACTACGACATCATCAAAATTACTGGCCAGAATTTCTACTTTCTTACATTTGGTTTTGAATGACAATTTGCCTTCAAAATCGGTTTTTCCCAAAAGATTGTCTTCACAATAAACGGACGCATTTTCTATTGGTTTTTTGTCGACTTTGCTCAAAACCTTTAATTGAGCTTGACCGAAAAATAAGATGGAAATAAAGAAAAATAAAGGGGATAGAAGTTTAGTCATTTAGTTTTTATTAAAGAAACAAAACTATTAATTAGAATGTTACAAAACTATTACAGAAAATATAAACTTTTGTTAAAGATTTAACAGTTTCATTAATTAAAACCCTCTTTTTTAAAGTCCAAAAACTTACTTTTTTAAATTCCAAAACCCTTATCCCCAAATTTTAAAGCTCACGAATGACTTTACAAGGATTTCCAACCGCCAAAACATTGGACGGAATATCTTTGGTCACCACACTTCCCGCTCCGATGACCGTATTGTCGCCAATCGTAACGCCGGGCAGAATGCTACAACCTGCGCCAATCCAGACATTGTTTCCCACCGTGATTGGATAGGCATATTCCAAAGCTTTATTGCGTTGCTCAACATCGAATGGATGTCCGGCGGTGTAGAATCCACAGTTTGGCGCAATCATCACGTTGTCTCCGAAAGTGACTTTTGCACAATCCAGAATCACGACATTCACGTTGGTGTAGAAATTTTCGCCAATCTCAATATTGTAGCCGTAATCGCAGTAGAAAGGTTGCTCTATGTGGAACATTTTTCCGGTTTTGCCGAAGAGTTTTTTGATTAATGCTTTTCTTTCCTTGAGTTTTGAAGGTTGGAGATGATTGTACTCAAAACAGAAGTCTTTGGCAACATTTCTTTCTTTGATAAGATGTTTGTCGGAAGCGTCATAGATTTCTCCGCTCAGCATTTTTTCTTTTTCGTTCAGATTATTCATTGTATTTTTACTTTGATAACGGGCAAATTTATGATGTTTGGCTGTTTTTATCAATACTGATTTATAACCAATTTGTCACAATTTCTAATTAAATGAAAAATTACATTCTAATATTTTCAATAATTTTATTTAATTCCTGTGAAAAGAAAGCTACAGATAACTTTACTATTTTATCTGAATTTAATCAAACAAAAAATCAATACAGTGTTGACTCCACAGCATTAGAAAATGTTTCAAGTGAAGGTGGAGAAATAATTTGTTATCACAATAATTCTGACAAACTTGTTTTTGATTTTTTCATATATGGAGAAACTGGAAAATTAAATTACACTTATTTTACCGATAAGAGTTTAAACTATCAATTTGTTGTTAAAAGAAACTATGAATATGACAGACCGATAATTGAAAAAAATATGAAAATTGATTCTACGATTAATTACATAAACTACAAACCAAATAAAATTCTTTACGATCAAAATTCAAACGAAATAAAAGACATCAAAAAACTGAATAATACTCTATCCGAATTAGACTCTTTTTTTAAAAATACATTCAAGAATAATGTAATTATTTATAAATGAAAACCACCCAATCCGACCTCAACGAAAAACTTCTGCAACAAAAATTCTCTACCGTTTTTGACAGCGAAAATCGGCATTTGAAAAAGTGTCAGGAAATGGCGCGAAATTTTGTTGAATTGGAAAATGGAATTGCAGTTCTGAGCGACCTTCAAAATAATAAAAGTTATGTTTACTCGGGGAAATTGGCTGATGAGTTGGCTATTTTTCAAGGTAAAGATATTCAGGAGATTGAGAGTATTTGGGAGGAAGAGCTTTTTACGAAATTAAATGCAGAGGATGTTTTGCAGAAACACTTGTTGGAACTTCAGTTTTTTCAGTTGATCAAGACGATTCCTTTTGCAGCGCACAAAGATTATTGCGTGATGAGCAGATTGAGAATTGCTGACAATCTAAGCCAGAAAGCGATTCTCCACAAGATGTTTTACTTCACCAACCCGAATGATAAAAATGTAGAACTGGCGCTTTGTCTCTATTATTTTGATTTTCTGAACTCTTCACTTCATCACGGGATGATTATCAACACAGCGAATGGTTCGGTGACTCATCAGACGGAAGCTGGGAACTCTGCGTTTTTATCGGTTCGGGAAAAGGAAATTTTGAAGATGATCCAAGATGGAAAACGAAGCAAGGAAATTGCGGAACTTTTGTTTATCAGCATCAATACGGTGAATCGGCACCGACAGAATATTCTTGAAAAACTGCGTGTTGGGAATATGACGGAAGCTTGTGCGATGGCGACAAAGTTGGGGTGGATTTAGAAAAATAAAGAGACAAGTAAAAAGAATAAAGATGGGAAATGTTGAAAATGATTTTGGGAAGTTGGAAGATGATTGAATCCCATAGCCCTGATCGTAGAGGAAATCCTTTTTTGCGTAGGCTTTGAGAACTTTTGATTGACCAATCGTGATGCAAAAAAGATTGCAACGGAGAGCAGGTTCCCGGCTCCTTAAAATTCGGTTTATTATTTTTCTGATTGGACGTCTTTTAGATCGATGTCTTTTAGTTTGGCTTCGATTTTCTCGACTTTTAGATTTTGTCTGAGGTAGCCGAAGAGGCTCATATTCCAATTGGCAATCCAAACCAAAGCAAAAAATGCCAGAAGATAACCGCGCCAA
>JAGNPP010000312.1 GCA_017989575.1 Chryseobacterium sp. | reverse complement strand
AACTGCTAGCAATGTAGCTTCTACAGTAAAAGACAGCTATGATAAATACAAAGATCAGATTGTTTCCAAAACTTCTGATGTTGTAAAAGAAGTAGAAACTGAATTGGACGGTTTGAAATAAAAACCTAAAATTTTTAGTTTTTCGAAAAGGAATCTAGTTTCTAAATTCCTTTTTTTGTAAATAAATGTGTAATTTTATATTTAACAAGACTCATATGATTGATATTATAAAAGATTATACGTCCAAACGGCTCGATTTGGTAAAACTCCAGTTGACGGAAAAATCCACTCTGTCAGCAGGAATTATTGCTTTTTTATCCATTGTTCTGATTGCTTTTTCATTCTTTATTATTTTGTTCAATTTTGGAATTGCTTTCCTTATTGGGCAATCTATGGGAAATATTGGACATGGATTTCTAATCGTAGCTGGATTTTATTTCATAGTGATGATTGCTGTATTTTTCATGAAAAAAGCAATTGTGAAATCTGTAGCAAATCAAGTAATAGACTTTCTAAACAAATAAGTTATGGCCACTAATTATACTAATCTTGATGAACTTAGAAGTCAGAAAAGACTTTTGAAAGAGGAAATAGGTGGATTGGAAGACCTCTTGACTTTCAAAAGTAAAAAAGACAGTCTAAGTGTAATGACAAACGGACTGACAGACAAATTCCTGAAAGAAACTGAAGATGAAGATGGTGAAAAATCCTTAGCTTTGGATACGCAGAACATCATGAGAGAAATCTCTGCAGGGATGAAGGAAACTGCTTCCAAAAGAACTGTAATGGGTCTGGCAAATGACAGCGTGCAATCTGGATTGCTGGAAACTACTCTCAAAATGGGAACTGTAGCGCTGGTAGGTAATTTCGCAAAAAAAAGTGTGATGAATAAAAATTGGAAAAGAAAAGCATTAGGCCTTGCCCTAATCTATGTTGCGCCTTACGCGTTGAGATTTCTCCGTAAAAAACTGGATGAATATCAAAGAAACAAAACTGCTTCTAGCTTAGAAAAATTGATTTAATTCTTAAGTTTAGATTAATGATATTTATTTTTTAGAAAAAATCTCTCCCAGGATAATTCCCGCAGACATAGAAACGTTTAAGCTTTCTGTAGATTGGGAATTTCCAAATCTTGGGATTGTAATCATTTTTGTAATAAGATCTTCCGTGGAAGGTCTTATTCCGTTTCCTTCATTCCCAAAAACCAAAGAAAACTTCTCCGGAAATTGTGTTTCATAGATGTTTTCGCCATTCATATCGGTTCCTAAAATCGGGTGCTTATATTCTTTGAAATAATCTTCAAGATTGGTGTAAAAAACATTGACTCTGAGGAAAGACCCCATTGTCGCTTGGATAACTTTCGGATTGTAAACATCCACAGTATCATTGCTGCAAATGATCTGCTCTATACCAAACCAATCTGCCAAACGGATGATAGTTCCCAAATTCCCAGGATCCTGAATCCCGTCCAAAATCAATTGAATAGAAACATCTTTCAGAATCTTGTTTTCAGGGATTTTGCAAACCGCAACAGAATCTTTCGGATGTTGCAGAAAACTGATTTTTTTGAGATCATTGGGCAAGATTTTTTCGATTTCCTGCGTTGTGAAAGTAATATTTTCTGGTTCTACAGAATATAGGTTTTCAATTTCGTAGTCAGAGTCGGGTAGTTCTTTTATAATTTTATTACCTTCAACTAAAAACAAATTGTATTTTTGCCTGTATTTCTTTTTGTCCAGAGATTGTATAATCTTTATAGTATGAGCCGTAAGCATATCAACAAATATTTTCAAAAATATCATATATTTTCCTACGCCGCAATTTTAAGTGTCATTTTGTATGCGTGTAATGTCACGAAGAAAGTTCCAGATGGGGAATATCTTCTTACAAAAAACAAATTTCAGTTTGTAGATGGCAAAGTTCATGCAGATGAAATCGAAGATATGGTGGCGCAGAAGCCGAACAAGAAAACGCTAATGGTTTTGCCATTAGGATTGTTGTTTTATAATGCTGCCAATCCAAAGTACGATACCATTCTGAAAGAATATATGACTTATCCCAGCGAGATGAGAAATCAGAAACTTCGGGATTCACTTTTTGTCAAATACGAACGTCCAGAATATGTGGGTAAAAACCTTTTTTGGAATCGTTTTTTTCATACCGTTGGACAGGCGCCCGTTATCTTTAGCGATGCGAAAACCAAACAAAGTGAGAAAAGTATTAATAATAGATTAATCAATCGTGGCTATTGGGATTCTGAAGTGAAAACGAATGTCAAAAAAGATTCTGCTTCCAAAAAAGCCGAAGTTGAATACGTAATTACGCACAAAGATCCTACGCACATCAAAGAATATTATTATCATATTCCAGATCCAAACATTCGCTCACTTTACGAATCCCGACTAGATAAAAGTCTTGTGAGAAAAGGTCAGGTTTTGGATGAGACGGTTTTGGAAAAAGAAATTACAAGAATTAATGATCTTGCGAAGGAAGCTGGTTATTATAAATTTAATAATGACAATCAGGATATCTATTTCGTAGCAGATTCTTTGAGAAGTAGAAAAGATGTTCCAGTGGTGATGAACATTCATAAAGATTCTTTGGATACGCCTTATCGAAAAGCAACACTTGGAAAAATATCTGTGTCTGTTGTCAATAATATTAATAATATCAGCCGACTGAAAATAAAAGATAGCATCCGAGGCATTCAAATCAGTAGAAACAACAGAAAGTATGACTCCATTTCCCTCTGGCGACCAATTACCATAAAACCCGGTGACCTGTACAAACAATCGGACTTAGATCTTACGCGAAGAAATCTGATTGCGATGAATAATTTCACAATTCTGAAAGCATCTGATGAACTTAGAAAAAATGGAACGCCTGCAGAGAGAGACAGCATCATAGATGTAGAATATATTCTGAAACCGCTGCCAAAGTATGAGTTCAATATTGCCACAGATGTTCATTATTCTCAGATTCTTAATTTTGGATTTTCTCCTTCTGTAGATCTTACGACGCGTAATATTTTCGGTGGTGCAGAGAATTTGATTACAAGTTTTTCTGGCATCGTAGGAACTACAAAAGATCCCAAAAATCCTGATGCGTTTTTCAATGCTTACGAATTGTCGGCTCAGGCTTCTTTGCAATTTCCAAGACTGTTGGTTCCGTTCAAAAATTACTGGAAACTGGTTCCTAAGAGATATTCGCCAACCACTAGCTTGAATCTTGGAGCCTCTATCCAAAATAATATTGGATTGGGAAGAATCAACTTCAACACAAGTCTGTCCTACAATGCCAATGTCAAAGATGGATTGGTGCAGCATAGATTGACGCTATTCAAT
>JAGNPP010000311.1 GCA_017989575.1 Chryseobacterium sp. | reverse complement strand
CTACACAGGCGCAGATTGGTGACCTTTTGAAAGCTGTCAAAGATAAAACAGGGGTAGATCTTACTCAACCGAAAGCACAAACCCCAGCAACTTCTGCAACTCCAATTCCTACAACAACTCCAAATTCCAATTCAAATATCAATCTTGGAAACTTAACTTCCAACCAAATTTCATCAGGCCTCAAAGAAGCTTTGAATCTTGGTGTGAAAGAAGGCGTACAAAAATTAGGTGTAACGGATGGTTTCCTAAAAAATGAAGCAGTCAAAATCTTAATGCCAGAAAAACTGAGAAAGATTGACACCACACTAAGAAGTATTGGTTTGGGAAGTCTTGCAGACCAAGGCGTTAAATTGCTCAACAGAGCAGCAGAAGACGCCGTGACAGAAGCAACTCCGATTTTTACAAAAGCCAACTACAATGACCATCACAGATGCGAAAAACATCCTATTGGGAAGCAATAATGCGGCGACCAATTATCTTCAGACCAAAACTCAGACGCAACTTTTCACTGCTTTTCAGCCAAAAGTACAAGCCTCATTAAGCAAAGTTGGCGCCGATACGGTTTGGAAAAATATGATTTCAAAATACAACACGTTCACCGGACAAGCTGTAACGACTGACCTAAACGAATATGTAACCACAGAAACCATCAACGGTGTTTTCAAAATGGTAGCTGAGAAAGAAACCGGAATTAGAAATAACTCAGTAATGAGAACAACTTCTATTCTGCAGAAGGTTTTTGGAGCGGTTAAGAAGTAGATTTAGGTAGTAGGTTTTAGAAACAAGCTATTAGATTTTTAAAATACTGAAAACAAAAGTCGCAAAGTGAGAACTTTGCGACTTTTTATTTACTAATTATTCAGTATTAATTAGAATTGCATTTCCGGAATCTCACCTTCAATAATCAATTCCGCTTCTGTTGCTTTTACAATATCTTCTACGGAAATTCCCGGAGCTCTTTCCAGCAGTTTGAAACCTTTGTCGGTCACTTCCAAAACAGCTAATTCTGTGACTACTTTTTTGACACAATTAACGCCAGTCAAAGGCAACGTGCAATTCTTTAAAATCTTGGATTCTCCAGCTTTGTTCACGTGCATCATTGCGACGATGATATTTTCTGCCGAGGCCACTAAATCCATTGCACCACCCATTCCTTTCACCATTTTCCCCGGGATTTTCCAGTTGGCAATATCGCCATTCTCTGAAACTTCCATTGCGCCGAGAATCGTGAGGTCAACTTTCTGACTTCTAATCATCCCAAAACTGAAAGCGGAATCAAAAAAAGAACCGCCCGGCAGAATCGTGATGGTTTGTTTTCCCGCATTGATAAGGTCTGCATCTTCTTCGCCTTCGAACGGAAAAGGTCCCATTCCGAGTACACCATTTTCACTTTGGAATTCTACGGAAAGATTGTCTGGGACATAGTTTGCCACCAATGTCGGAATCCCGATTCCGAGGTTTACATAATAGCCGTCTTTGACTTCTCTGGAGATGCGCTGTGCGATTTGTTCTTTGGTCAACATAGTAAAAACTTATTACTGCAATATATATAAAATTAGGTTTACAGAGAAATGCTTCAGATTTATATCAGTATTTTTGCACCAATTATTATGAAGACACTATTACATTATCTCAAACCACATAAATGGTTGCTTTTCACCTCACTTTTTTTAGCAACAATCAATCAGGTTTTTTCTTTGTTTGCGCCTGCTATCACAGGGAATATTCTCGACCAATTGGTCACACATCCCAACTTTTTCGATAAAGAAAAATTAATGCCTAGAAACCTCAATCAATTTCTTTATGGAAATGATGTTTTCCACGGTGCATTTTATTTTCTTGGTCTATTGATTGGAACTGCGATGATTAGTAGAATTGCTAAGGCATTCCAAGATTATGTCGTGAGTGTGATTACCCAAAAATTCGGAGCGAATATTTTCACGGACGGTTTGCAACACTCTATGGCCTTGCCTTATCAGGAATTTGAAGACCAGAGAAGTGGCGAGACTTTATCGATTTTGACCAAGGTAAGAGAAGATTCTGTGAAGTTTATTACCAATTTCATTAATATATTCTTTGGGATTTTGGTGAGTATTATTTTCGTTTCCGTTTATGCGATTCGTTTGCATTGGTCGATAATGCCGGTGTATGTCGTTGGAATATTTCTCATTGCTTTTATCACAAATCTATTAAGCAAGAGAATTAAAAATATTCAAAAAACAATTGTCACTGAAACCACAAGTTTGGCTGGAAGTACGACGGAAAGTTTGAGAAATATCGAAATCGTAAAAAGTTTAGGTTTAACAAAACAAGAAGTTAAACGTCTGAATAACAATACCTACAAAATTCTCGGACTTGAATTGAAGAAAGTCAAAAGCATCCGTTCATTAAGTTTTATCCAAGGAACGATGGTGAATTTTCTTCAACAATTGATTACATTGACGCTTTTGTATTTGATTTTCAGAAACATCGTGACGCCTGGACAATATTTGTCATTGATGTTCTACGGCTTCTTTATTTTCGGGCCGATGCAGGAAATTGGAAACATCATTATTTCTTATCGTGAAGCAGAAGCATCCCTGAAAAACTTCGATAATTTGATAAAAAAACCAGTCGAAGAAAAACCTTTGACACCGAAACAAATTGGTGCGATTGAGGAACTGGAATTCAAGCACGTTTCGTTCAAGCATCAATCGGCGCAATACAAGGCTTTGAATAATATTTCATTTGATGTCAAAAATGGCGAAACGATTGCGTTTGTCGGGCCAAGTGGTTCCGGGAAAAGTACATTGGTGAAACTTCTGGTTGGACTTTACCGTGCTCAGGAAGGGAATATTTTTTATAATGAAATCAATGGGAAAGAATTTGATTTTGATGAATTGAGAAATCAAATCGGTTTTGTGACCCAAGACACGCAACTTTTCGCCGGAACCATCCGAGAAAATCTTCTCTTTGTAAATCCCGACGCCACCGAAGCTGACATCCAAATGGCTTTGAAAAAATCAAGTTGCACAGGCTTATTGGAACGCGCAGAAAAAGGAATCGAAACCGTGATTGGCGAAGGCGGATTGAAATTGAGTGGTGGCGAAAAACAGAGAATTGCCATTGCCAGAGCCTTATTGAGAAAACCACACTTATTGATTTTTGATGAAGCCACTTCTGCTTTGGACAGCATCACGGAAGAAGAAATCACAACCACCATCAAAAATATTTCTGAACAGAAAGAACAAATCACCGTTCTCATCGCCCACAGATTGAGCACCATAATGCACGCCGACAGAATCTACGTTTTGGAACGCGGACAAGTCATAGAAATGGGTTCCCACGAAAATCTGATTGCCGAGAAAGGTTTGTATTATGC
>JAGNPP010000310.1 GCA_017989575.1 Chryseobacterium sp. | reverse complement strand
GTCTATTAATTTCTTCAAAGAAAAAGAAGAGTTCAAATATGATGATTTTGTAAAAGAAGTCTTGGTTGATGATAGCGTCATAGAAAGTTTTTCGAACTTCAAATCTGATTATGAGAACGATATGCAAGTTTCTATCTCAGAAGATTTTCCAATTAACAATCAAGCGGTTAAGAAGCAACAAAGACATTTCAAATCCATCATTAAACTTGATAAGAATTTCCACATCTACATCCACGGCGACCGAGACAAATTGGAAACCGGACAAGACGACAAGGGGAAATATTACAGATTGTATTTCGAAGAAGAAAAATAATTTTGATTTAACATAATAATTAAAATACGAAAAAGTTCTACCTTTGTAGCTATGTTGAACAGGAGAAATAAAACCTTCAAGAATTTCATTTCGGTATTTTTTGCCGGGATGTATCTTTTTGTGGCATTATTTTCCTCCCAATTGCATAGCCACGAAGGCGAATCGTTCTTCAGAGATTCTAGTTTCAAAAAGACGGAAAAAACTTTTTCATCCGACATTTCCAAAGGTCAAACTGGCGATTGTTTGGCTTGTCATTTCTTGGCAACGGGCAATTCTTTGGTTCCGGAGCAGTTTTCTTTCCATTTTGAAAACCACACACACGAGACACAACAAACTTTTTCTGTACAGGAAAAAATATGGTCAGCGACCAAATTCACTTTTCAACTTCGCGGTCCACCCGCCATTTCATAATTTTTACTTTTCTCAATCATCCATTGAGAATCTTCTTTGAATTAATTTATCAAACCATTTTTGACAAGAGACGAAGTCTCGGAATATCGGTAGCATAAATATCAACCATTTTAAAAAGAGACGAAGTCTCAACATATTGGTAGATATGAACCGAGAATTATTTGGGCAGCTTAATCCGCGCTCCGTTCCCGCTATTTTTTGCCAAGGCTCAGTCCATCGCAAAAAATGAGCTCCACTCAGCTCGGGCTGCAGATTGCCAATTCCCAAGACGGTTTCCAATTAAATTTCAAAGATTTCCATTCTACTTTTTACATTGTACAAAGTACATTATACCATTTAAAAAAATGAAAAACATTATAAATCTAATGTTAGTCTTTTTCGGGCTTGCATTGGTGTCTGCGCAGAACCATTCCGTAGAAGGAACTGTTCAGTATTTTCACGACAAGACAATGCTGGAAAATTCAGTAGTCAAAATCGGAGAATTCACGGCGAAAACAGATAAAAAAGGGAAATTTTCTTTCCGAGACATTCCTGCAGGTTCATATCAACTCATTGCGAAGCATCCTCTCTGCGATGATTATACTGAAAATGTAAAAGTTGACAGAGATGTGCATTTGGTAATCACGCTGGAACATCATACCAATGAAATTCAGACCGTTACAATTCACGGGAGTCACAAGGCAAAAGGCTCTGTGATTATGAAAACGCTTGAAAAGACCGACATCGAAAGAAATTCCACAGAAAATCTTGGAAATCTTCTTTCTCGAATTGCTGGCGTAACTGCTTTGAAAACAGGTAACAATATTTCAAAACCTGTCATCCGTGGTTTATATGGAAGCCGAATTTCTATATTAAACAACGGCGTGAAAATGGCCGAGCAGGAATGGGGCGTAGAGCACGCACCAAATGTGGATGTCAACGATTTCGAACACATCGATGTTGTGAAAGGCGCTTCTGCTTTGAAGTATGGGAATGAAGGCGTTGGTGGTGTTGTGGTTTTGGAACCAGCCATTTTGCCAAAGAAAGATACGATAATGGGAAGTGTGAAACTTTCCGGAATTTCTAATGGCAGAGGAGGCGAGCTTGGTGCGAACGTCGCGAAAGTTTGGGAAAACCAATGGTTTGTAAAAGCTGGCGGAAGTTATAAGAAAACCGGTGACCAATACATTCCGCACCACACGTTGCAGAACACGGGAATGGAATTCAATTCTTTCAATTTCTCATTTGGGAAACATAGTTTTTTGCAAGGTTTTGATGTGTTGTACAGCGGAATCAATCAGGAATTTGGGATTTACAGAGGTGCGCATTTGGCGAGTCCGGAGGATTTTTACAATGCAGTCAACTTTGGACAACCTTTTTATCTTGATAATTTCACTTATGATATAGACAATCCGAAACAGGAAGTGGCGCATCACATTGCGAAACTTTCGGCATACAGACGTTTTGCCGATTTTGGGAAATTGACTTTTCAGTATAGTTTTCAATTAAACCGTAGAAAAGAATACGACATCAGACGAGGCGAATTGAGCAATATTCCATCAATGGATTTGAGATTGATAACACATTCGGCGAGTTTGGTTCATTTGATAGAACGTTCCGACTGGAGTTTGGAAAGTGGAATTTCTGGACGTTTTCAAGACAATTTCCCAAATCCTGCGACCAAAGCAAGACGTTTGATTCCAGACTATTATAGATATGATGCGGGCGCGTTTTCAGTTTTTAAATATCGATTCAATTCGAAGTTGAATGCAGAAGCGGCGGTGAGATATGACTTCAGCCGTTATGATGCTTACAA
Source organism: Chryseobacterium sp. (assembly GCA_017989575.1). Taxonomy (GTDB): domain Bacteria; phylum Bacteroidota; class Bacteroidia; order Flavobacteriales; family Weeksellaceae; genus Epilithonimonas. Next base: position 843 of record JAGNPP010000310.1, on the reverse strand, counting down.
ATATTATGATGCTGATAAATGGAATGCCAATTACGCAGACATTTTCCCAGACTTTTTTGTGAATGAGTCTGGAAGCAGGATTTTGACGAGACCAATTCTGGATTATCATAATTTCTCTGCGAATGTAGGCTTGGATTACAAACCAACTCAGAATTTGGAATTCAAACTAAATCTTTCCAGAGCAGACAGAACGCCAAATGCGGCGGAATTGTTTTCTGACGGATTGCACCATTCTGCGGCGATAATGGAAGAAGGAAATCTGAACATCAAAAAAGAAACGGTTTACAACGTGAATCTATCTTTGGCAGGTCATTTCGATGTGTTGAATGGACTTCACATCGAGGCAAATCCTTATATTATGATTTCGGATAATTTCGTAAATCAAATTCCGACAAGTGTTCTGAACACAAACCGAGGTGTTTTCCCGGTTTGGACTTATCAGCAGATCAAAGCGAGAATTTATGGTGTGGATGCAGATGCGGAACTTTCGATTTTGCATAATTTGAAATGGAAATCTGGTTTCAGTATTTTGCGAGGCGACGACCTTTCGAATAATGAACCTTTGATTTTGATGATGCCAGCAAAACTTCGAAATTCAATTGAGCTTAATCTTTACAAACCCAAAAATTTCTACGTTAGTCTTGAGAACGAAAATACATTTAAACAAAATCGTTTCCCGATCAGAAATCTTCCGGTGACTTTCATCAAAGATGGCATTGAGAGAAATGAGATTGTCGATTTCAGTTCTACGCCAGCTTCGTTTACATTATTTCACGCTTCAATAGGAGCAGACTTATTCAAAAATCTGAATTTTAATTTCAGAATCAACAACATTTTTAACAC
>JAGNPP010000071.1 GCA_017989575.1 Chryseobacterium sp. | reverse complement strand
GGTCCAATTTTAGAATTTAAAATTTTTACATTTTCCCCTATGAAACAAGGTGGAATAATCATACAGTTTTCAATGTCAGCAGATTCTGGGAATTTTGACATATTCTCCTTCTCGTATTGTAAAATCTTGCTGTTGGTTTCAACAGTTGCATTTTTGTTACCACAATCCATCCAGTCATCTACTTTTCCAAGTGAGAATTTAGCGCCTTTTGATCTAAGATTTTCTAATGCCGTCGTCAATTGGTATTCACCACCTTCCATAATATTATTTTCCATAATATGGTCGATCTCGGTCATCAGTTTCTCAGCAGAATTGAAGTAATAAATTCCGATGATGGCAAGGTCCGAAACAAATTCTTTTGGTTTTTCTACAAAGTCTGTGATAAAACCATAATCATCCAATTTCACAACACCGAAAGCAGAAGGATCTTCTACTTTTTTCACCCAGATTACACCGTCTGCATTGGTGTCAAGGTGAAAATCTGCACGGAAAAGTGTATCTGCGAACGCGATGATCACAGGTCCGCTCATACTTTCTCTTGCACAGTTAATAGCGTGAGCTGTTCCTAAAGGTTCCGTTTGGGCGTAGATTGTACCCTTTGCACCAAGATTTTCAGCAACTTTGATTAATGAAGCTTCTACATCAGCACCAAAATCGCCGATGATAAAAGCGATTTCTTCAATTGGTTGATTTGCGACTTTTGCAATATCTTCTACCAATCTTTGAACGATTGGTTTTCCACCGATTGGGATAAGAGGTTTAGGAACTGTCAATGTGTGAGGCCTAAGTCTGGAGCCACGTCCAGCCATTGGAACGATTATTTTCATACTGTTGTTTTTTATAGGTTGTTGGTTATTAGTTGTTTTTCTTAATTATTTAATTCCCAATTTGTTCAAAATCTTTTGGGGAATTAGCTTTTCTGATATTATTAAAATGGTTGCCAAAAATATAAATATAAGGTTACCTATCCAAATGTTTTGTTTTAAATATTGATAACATACCAAAGATGCCAACATTGTTATTAGAATGACAATTGAGTTTTTATAAATATTGTATGGAACCGGATATTTATATTGTCCCCAAACATAAGATATCACCATCATTGCAAAATAACTGCCAATCGTTGCCCAAGTGGATGCCCAATATCCGTATTTAGGAATAAAATAAAAATTAATTATTATGGTTATCAAAACACCAATGGCTGAGATATAAGCGCCAATAATAGTCTTATCCGTCAATTTATACCAAATTGAAAGATTGAGATAGATTCCTATAAATAAGCTTGCAAAAAATAAGATTGGCAGAATTGATATTCCTTCATAATACTCCGGATTATTGATGTAAACTTTCGCAATCAGATTAAGATTTACAGATAGGAATAAGACGATGAGACAGTTGATGGCGATGAAAATATCCATCAGTTTGACATACATTTCCTTTGCATTTTTGTTTTTAGAATTACTGAAAAAGAAAGGCTCAATTCCCAGAGAGTAAGCTTGGCGGAAAAGAATCACAAATGTCACTACTTTTGCAACACCGGCATACACGCCTACTTCGTGCCTTCCGATTTCCTCAGGTAAAAGAAATTTAAGGAACTGTCTGTCAAAGGTTTCATTGATGATTCCGGCAAGTCCAGCGATTGTAATTGGCCAAGAATATTTTATCATTTTTTTCCAAAGTTCCCAAGAGAAATGCTTTATCCTTGCGATTAATAATTCTTGAGATAACATCAAAAAAGTGACTGAACTTGCCACAAGATTTGCGACAAAAACATAACCAATTCCAAACTCTGGACTGTATTTTAATCCGAAAATTCCCGCCGGATATCTTGGCAAAATGATGATGAAAAATACAACTAAAAGGAAATTGATAATTCCATTTGTGATTCTGATTCCAGCGTATTTTAAAGGTCTTTCGTTTTTCCTTAGCATTACAAAAGGCATCGCAGAAAATGCATCCAAAGCCAAAGTCACAGTCAGAATTGCCAGCAAATCCACTTGGTCTGGCGTTTTGAAAGCAATTGCTAAAGGCTGTCTGTAAACTAATGTGAAAAATAAATAAACCAAAGTCACAGCCAACACACTGAAAAAAGCAGTCGAAATCAGTTTTCTGTCGTCTTTTTCATCCAATGCAAATCGGAAAAAAGTTGTTTCCATTCCGTGGGTCAAAAGTACGGCGATAACGCCGGCTACGGAATAAAAATCCGCGTAAGGCGAATAGGCGGTCGGACCAAAAGTTCTTGTAATAATTGGATTAATTACAAATGGAAACAGCCTGATAATCACAGTTGTTAATCCATAAAGCGCAGTTTGTCCAAGTAATTTCTTCAATTCAAAAATTTTTGCAAAAATAATCTATTCTGACAAGAATCTGATTTATTTCTTCAGCTTATAATTCATAAAGAAAACCAATTTCCCACCTTTCATAATGTCCTCGTGCTTCAATTTGTAACCTTCAAACGGTTTACCATTCAGCTCGATTCTTTCGATGTAAACATTTTTTTCTGATTGATTTTTAGCTTCAATTTCAAATGTTTTTCCGTTCTCCAAATTCAGTTTTGCGTTGATGATACTCGGGCTTCCAATCCAATAATCATCAGAACCCGGCGAAACAGGATAGAATCCCAAACTGCTGAAAATATACCACGCGCTCATCTGTCCACAATCATCGTTTCCGCCCAATCCATCAGGTTTTGCTTTGTATTGCATCGTCAGAATTTTTCGGATTTGAGCCTGCGTTTTCCAAGGTTGTCCGGCAACATTATATAAGTAAGCCACGTGATGCGCTGGTTCGTTCCCGTGAACATAACCGCCGATAATTCCTTCTCGAGTAATGTCTTCCGTGTCAGCAAAAAACGCGTCAGGCAAATGCATTGAAAATAGTTCATCAAGATTTTCCCCGAATTTCTTTTTGCCACCCATCGATTTCATTAATTCTTCAGGATTATGCGGAACGAAGAAACTGTAATTCCAGGAATTCCCTTCGATAAAGCCTTGTCCGTGCGTGCTCATCAAATCAAATTCCTTTTTAAAACTTCCGTCAGACAATCTCGGTCTCATAAAACCGATTGATTTATCAAAGACACTTTTCCAGTTTTCGGAACGTTTCAGATATTCATTATAGATGTCAGTTTTGCCTAATTTCTTGGCTATTTGAGCAATCGCCCAATCGTCATACGCGTATTCCACGGTGTTGGAAACCGATGTTCCAATTTTCTCCGCAGAGATATAACCTTTGTCAATATATTCGCCGATGCCTTCGTAATTTCTCTTGTTGGAAGTCGCGATACAAGCCTTCAAAGCTTCCTCTGGATTTCCGGTGTAAGTACCTTTGATAATCGCATCAGCAATCAGGGAAACCGAGTGATAACCGCTCATGCACCAATTTTCATTGGCATAATGCGACCAAACCGGCAACATTTTCAAACTGAATTGGTCATAATGCGCCATCATCGATTGAATCATATCATTGTTCCGTTTTGGCTGTATCAAATTGAAAAACGGATGCAAAGCGCGGTAAGTATCCCAAAGTGAAAACGTCGTGTAATTCGTAAAACCTTTCGCCTGATGTACATTTTGGTCGAGACCTTTGTACTCGCCATTCGAATCCATATAAGTAGTTGGATTGATGAACGTGTGATACATTGCCGTGTAAAAATTCACTTTGTCATCTTCGGAAAGTGTGTTGACAACAATTTTATTCAATTCTTTATTCCAAACGTTCTGAGCCTGAGATTTTGTTTTTTCGAAGTTCCAATCCGGCGTTTCTCTTTTTAAATTTTCCAAAGCATTGGCCTGACTCACTGGCGAAATTGCAAATTTGATTTGAACTTTTTCATTTTCCTGCGTATCGAAATCAAAATGCATTCGGATTTTCTTGCCTGCAATTTCTGGGAAATTGTCGTCTTGATTCCACTTTCTCCAAAAACCTCTGTAAGCCTGTTTCGTATCAAAATTTTTCTGCCCGTAAGATTTGAAAGGCTTGGAAAATTCCATTGCAAAATAAACCGTTCTCGTTCTTGCCCAACCGTTAGTTTGTCGGTAACCCGTGATTCGACGGTCATTTTCAATCCTCACGTAAGTCCAGACATTTTTGTCATCATAATTGTAAATGCCTGCCATTAAATCCAAAATAATGTGCGCATCATCAGATTTTGGAAACGTGTATTGATGAACGCCAACCCTCGTTGTAGCCGTCATTTCAGCCAGAATATTATAATCGTCAAGCTTCACTTTGTAATAACCAGCTTCGGCTTTTTCGTTTTGATGAGAGAATCTGGAACGAAATCCATTTTCGGGTTTTTGGGCAGTTCCGGGATTTAATTTTAATTTTCCGACCGTCGGCATTATCAAAAAATCACCCAAATCCGAATGTCCCGTTCCGCTGAAATGCGTGTGCGAAAATCCTACAATCGTTTTGTCTTCGTAACGATAACCAGCACAATATTTATAAACGTCTGGATTGTATTTTCCATTGACCTCATAAGAAAGAGAATCGGTTTCCGGACTCAGCTGAACAGCGCCAAAAGGAACGGTTGCACCTGGAAAAGTGTGTCCCATTTTTTCGGTTCCAATGATTGGATTCACGAATTTGACAAGGTGTTCTAATTTCTGGGAACTGAATAATGAAGCGAATAAAACGGATAACAATAAAATGAATTTTTTTGGAAACATTCTTTGGAATTTTGAAGCAATTTAAGAATATTAATTTATGATTGGATAAGTTTCAACCACATAGGAACATAGGATTGGTTGGAAAAATCCGTATTGAAAAGTTAACATAGTCGAATTAAATCTATTTGAACTTAATTATATTTTTTAAAACTATGTGTCTATGTGGTTTAATTTTATAGATTCAAAAACTTGAGTAATCGTTTTCAAAAACTTAATTTTGTTTCAATCTAAAAAAGTAAAATGAAAATTCTAATAAAAAATGCCCAAATCGTTAATGAAAATCTGGTCTTCGAAAGTGATATTCTGATTGAAAATGATTTGATTTCCAGGATTTCAAAAAATATATCAGAAGAAAATGTCGACCAAATTATCGATGCTTCCGGAAAATATCTGTTGCCCGGAATTATTGATGACCAAGTTCATTTCCGTGAACCGGGACTGACAACAAAAGGCGACATCGAAACCGAATCAAAATCTGCAATCGCCGGCGGAATCACAAGTTTCATCGACCAGCCAAACACGGTTCCGAACGCTGTGACTCAGGAATTGTTGGCGGATAAATACGAGATTGGTTCTCAAAAAGCGTACGCCAATTATGGTTTTATGATGGGTGGGACGAATGATAATCTTGAAGAAATCCTCAAAACAAATCCAAGGAATGTTCCCGGAATCAAATTGTTTCTCGGTTCATCCACGGGAAATATGCTGGTTGATAATCCTGAAACGCTGGAAAATATTTTCAGCAATACCAAAATGCTGATTGCCGTTCATTGCGAAGACGAAGCAACGATTCGAGAAAATACTGAAAAGTACAAGGCGGAATATGGCGACGATATTCCTGTGAAATTCCATCATTTGATTAGAAGTGAGGAAGCTTGCTATAAATCCTCCTCAAAGGCAATTGAACTGGCGAAAAAAACCGGAGCGCGACTTCACGTGTTCCATTTGTCAACGGCGATTGAAACTGACCTTTTCCGAAATAATATTCCTTTAAAAGAGAAAAAAATAACAGCGGAAGTTTGCGTTCATCACTTGACTTTCACCAACGAAGATTACGAAACCAAAGGAAACCTCATCAAATGGAATCCGGCCGTCAAAACTTTGAAGGATAAAGACGGACTTTGGGAAGCGTTGCTCGATGACAGAATTGATGTCATCGCCACCGACCACGCGCCACATACTTGGGAAGAGAAACAGAATGTTTATACGAAATGTCCTTCCGGAGCGCCTTTGGTTCAACATTCTTTGGTTGTGATGCTGGAGAATTTCCGAAATGGAAAAATCACTTTAGAAAAAATCGTTGAGAAAATGTGTCATAATCCTGCGATTCTTTTCAGAATTGAGAAAAGAGGTTTTGTGAGAGAAGGTTACAAAGCGGATTTGGTTTTGGTAGATTTAGAAGAAAATTGGACAGTTGCGAAAGAAAATATTTTGTACAAATGTGGCTGGAGTCCGCTTGAAGGAACTGAGTTTCATTCCAAAGTGACGCATACTTTTGTCAATGGAAATTTGGTTTACGATAACGGAAAAATCAATGAAGAAAAATTCGGGGAGCGATTGCTTTTTGAAATTGAAGAATAAAATTATGGGAGCGGACTTTGGTTCGCTTTTTTTTATCAAAATAACCTCTTCATATTTCTTGCATAACTTTTGTTAATTCCTATCACGAAATAAAAATCTAATTTTACCAAAGACACAAATCACCTCAATAATTAATATTAAAAGCATTTATTTAATGAACCCATATTCACAACCAATGTTGCGCGAAGACGCACTAAAAGATAAAGTGGCCATCGTGACAGGTGGAGGAAGCGGACTTGGAAAAGCAATGACCAAATATTTTCTTCAGCTTGGCGCAAAAGTCGTTATCACGTCCAGAAACTTAGAAAAACTTCAAGGAACCGCCAAAGAATTGGAGGAAGAAACTGGCGGAAAAGTCCTTTGCGTAGCCTGCGACGTTCGGAATTGGGACGAAGTAGAAGCAATGAAAGAAGCCACCTTGAAAGAGTTCGGAAGGATTGATATTCTTTTGAACAACGCTGCCGGAAATTTCATCTCACCCACCGAAAGATTGACGCATTCAGCCTTCGATTCCATCCTTGATATTGTTTTGAAAGGCACCAAAAACTGCACACTTTCCATCGGGAAATATTGGATTGACAACAAAGTTCCGGGAACAGTTCTCAACATTGTAACCACTTACGCTTGGACAGGTTCGGCCTACGTCGTTCCATCTGCTTGTGCGAAAGCTGGCGTTTTGGCGATGACAAGAAGTTTGGCTGTAGAATGGGGAAAATATAACATCCGTTTCAATGCAATTGCTCCGGGACCATTTCCGACAAAAGGTGCTTGGGACAGATTATTGCCCGGCGATATGAAAGATAAATTTGATTTGGCGAAGAAAAATCCACTCAAAAGAGTAGGAGAACATCAGGAATTGGCGAATCTTGCCGCTTATCTTGTTTCTGATTTTTCTGCCTTCGTGAATGGCGAAGTTGTGACTATTGATGGTGGCGAATGGCTTCAGGGTGCTGGCGAGTTCAATATGTTGGAAGAAGTTCCTCAGGAGATGTGGGATATGCTGGAGAATATGATTAAAGCGAAGAAATCGAATTGATTTTTTCATCAATATAGATCATTTATAAAAACAGCAGGCTTGCTTTTTTTTGGGACTTAATGATACTTCGTTATAATGATGTAACAAGTTTCGGATTTTATTGACTAATTTTATTTATCACTAAAATTTTCCATCAATGAATTTCAAACTTCCAACACTCTTTTCCGCTGTTGCGATATTTGCATTTACAACAAATGTTTTCGCGCAGGAATCGCCAAAGTACAGTTACACTGAAGCTTTCAAACCTTTATTTTATCCTCAAAGCGGAACCGAAACCCGCTCGGCAAGCGGACAACCGGGACACAAATATTGGCAGAACTCGGCAGATTATCAACTCAATGTGAGTCTCGATGAAAATAAAAATGAAATCACGGGAACTGCTGAGATTACTTATACCAACAACAGCCCGGATCTTTTGAGTTTTCTTTGGTTGCAATTAGACCAAAATCTGTTTGCAAAAGATTCACGCGGCAATGCTTTGATCCCACTTTCCGGAAGTAGGAATGGAGCGAAAGGTCAAGACTTTGATGGTGGCTACAGAATCAAATCTGTGAAATATGATGGAAAAGATGTCAAATACACCGTGACCGATACCAGAATGCAAATTGATCTTCCAAATGATCTGAAAGCCAATGGAGGCGTTGCAAAATTGAAAATCGAATATTCTTTCCTTTCGCCAAAATACGGATCTGACCGAATGGGAATTGAAGAGACCAAGAATGGGAAAATCTTTACAATGGCGCAATGGTACCCAAGAATGTGCGTTTATGATGATATCTTGGGATGGAACACGACACCTTACTTAGGTGCGTCGGAATTCTTTTTGGAATATGGAAATTTGTCTGCAAACATCACTGTTCCGGCAAGTCATTACGTGGTAGCTTCGGGAGAATTGCTGAATGAAAAAGAAGTTTATTCCAAAGAAGAGATCAGCCGTTGGAATCAGGCAAGAACCAGTGAGAAAACCGTGATGATCCGTCCGGAATCAGAATTGGGTAAAAACACCAAGTCGGGTACAAAAACTTGGAAATTTAAAATAGAAAAATCAAGAGACTTTGCTTGGGCTTCATCTACAGCGTTCATCTTGGATGCAGCGAGAATCAATCTTCCAAGCGGTAAAAAATCATTGGCAATCTCGGCTTATCCAGTAGAAAGTGCTGGCGAAAAAGCGTGGGGAAGATCTACGGAATATACCAAAGCTTCCATCGAACATTATTCTGGAAAATGGTTCGAATATCCGTATCCAGCAGCAACCAACGTTGCAGGAAACGAGGGCGGAATGGAATATCCTGGAATTGTCTTCTGTCATATGAATTCCAAAGGAGAAGGACTTTGGGGTGTTACCGATCACGAATTTGGTCACACTTGGTTTCCGATGATCGTAGGTTCCAACGAAAGACTTTTTGCTTGGATGGATGAGGGTTTCAATACTTTCATTAATGAACTTTCTACCGAAGCATTCAACAAAGGAGAATACCACCGCAAGCAGAATATTGCACAAATGGGCGCTTACGTCCTTAATGATAGTTTTGAGCCAGTGATGGTTGGTCCGGACAATATGAAGGAAAGAAGCATTGGTGTTTTGGCTTATTTCAAACCTGGATTGGGACTTGGCGTTTTGAGAGAAACCGTACTTGGACCAGAGAAATTTGATAAAGCTTTCAAAACTTATATCAACAGATGGGCTTACAAACATCCAACGCCGTGGGATTTTTTCCATACAATGGAGAATGTTTCCGGAGAGGAACTTAACTGGTTCTGGAGAGGTTGGTTTATGAACAAATGGAAAATAGACCAAGCCGTGAAAAACGTAAAACCTGTAAACGGCGATTTTAAAAACGGAGCGCAAATCACAGTTGAGAATCTTGGGCAATTGCCAATGCCAACTACGGTGGAAGTGAAATTCAAAGATGGAACAACAGAAGTGGTAAAACTTCCAGTAGAGGTTTGGAAACGAAACACCGAATGGACTTTCCAATTAGATTCTACAAAAGAAGTGACTCAAGTAAAATTGGATCCTCAATCTGCCGTCCCAGATGTAAATGCTAAAAATAATGTTTGGCCAGCGAACTAAGACTGATAGATAATAGACAAAAAAGCGTTCCAATTGGAGCGCTTTTTTATGTTATTATAATAATGATAAAAGTCTATCATCTATTCGTATATTGTCTCTTAGTCTATAAAGCCACCATTTCCGTCACTTCAACATCATAACCAGAAATAATTGGTTTGATGCTAGGATTCTGTGTGATCACTTTGAATTTATTAATACCCAGATCCTTCAAAATCTGCGTTCCAATCCCATAATCGCGGAAGTTTGGTGCTATTGTCGGAAGTTCGCTGGTTCCATCCTGATAATTCAGGAAATGCTGAAGTTTACTCAACGTGTTCTCTTTGTTCGAAACATTATTAATGAAAACCACAGCGCCTTTGCCTTCAGAATTGATGAGATCCACAACACGTTGCATCAATGGATGTTCACCATTGGAAAGTCTGCTCAAAACATCGAAATATGAACTCGAAGATTGTACTCTCACAAGCACAGATTCGTCCGGCGTCCAAGTTCCAGTAGTCAAAGCAAAGTGAATCTGCTCAGTCGGCTTTTCCTCGAAAACATAAAACTTGAAGTCCCCAAAATGTGTTTTGATATCACGCTCTTCGATTCTTTCCACAAGGTCGCCTTGTCTCAGTCTGTAGTGGATGAGGTCTTCAATAGAAACCACTTTTAGGTCGTGTTTCTTTCCGAATTCCAAAAGATCTGGAAGTCTTGCCATATCGCCGTCATCTTTCATAATCTCACAGATTACGCCACCTTCTTTAAGTCCAGCCAATCT
>JAGNPP010000309.1 GCA_017989575.1 Chryseobacterium sp. | reverse complement strand
CTCGGAGATTTGAGAGCAAAACTAGAAGCCTTCGGATGGTTGGTCTTGGAAGAGAAGAATGGTAACGATTTAGAAGCGGTTATCGGAATTCTAAACAGAGCAAAAGCAGAAACTCGAAACGGAAAACCTGTGGCGATTTTGTTGCATACAGAGATGGGAAGTGGTGTAGATTATATGATGGGAAGCCACTCTTGGCACGGAAAAGCTCCAAATGATGAGCAACTGGAAAATGCTTTCAAACAGTTGTACTTAGAAGCTCCGGCAGATTATTAACGCTTGCTATTTTGAAAAAAATCACATTTTTTCTTGTTGTTTTTAGTTTTTTGTGGTCATCTGCTCAAAACAAAAAAATTGTGTTTTCAAAAGAATTGAAATACACATTTTTGGATGATAAAACCAAAAACCAAAACGTAGAAATTGATATTTTTGGTAATGCTTCAAACGAATTATTACTTAGCAGTCACATAGATCAGTTGCCTCTCAATCTATTCATCGATGATCTTGGCGTGAGTACGGTGAGTTTCACGATGAATAACCAATTGGAAAATAGTGTCTTTTCATCGATTTTTTCTCAGATGATGTACGCGTCGCCAGAGCAGAAAAAAGGAGATTTGGAGATTAATAAAATCTCCGGAACAGAAACTATTTTAGGTCTTCCTTGCCAATATTATACGGTCAATTTTATAGATAAAACAAAAGAAGAATCTATGAAAATCTGTATCAATGAAACTTATCCAATCAATACATTCAAAGCATTGACGGGTGTTTTGAAGGTTTTTACCAAAAGCAATTATTCCAATGGTTTGAAAGGTCTCATTCTCAAAGGCGGTCCCAATACAGATAAATTTGAAACAGAACATTTCATCCTGAAAAGTATCAAAGATTCTGATGCCTATGTTTACTTCAATCATAAAGAAAGTATGATGACGCATCAGCGCAAGATGGATTCTTTGATGATGGAACAGCGAAGATGGGAAGATGATTATGCCGCATTGGATTCTACCGTAGTAGTTGCAGACAGCACCGCGTTTGCAGGCGATTATCCTTACATTCAGGAATATGTTTCGACTTACAAGAAGGAAAATTCGGTAATGGCCAATCTTTCCATAGACAATCCCAATTCCAAAAATCTTTTGAAAGGCACTCCTCAATATTGTAGCAACTTGCACAAAGATTTTCCCGTGTTTGAACATAAAGAAGTTGCAAGACATCTGAAAAACTATGCAGGACAAGTTTGCGATATGTACCTCACGCAATCGTATGACGAAACTGTGGACGAAAAAGGAACGATGGATGAGATCCGCCGAGAAGTTCTTTATCTTCTGGATATCCGGGACAAACTATCAAAATCTGACAAGAAAAAACTCGACAAATACCTCAATCAATTAGATTAATTCTTCAAAAATAAAGTCAATTTTGACGATTAAAAATTAAAATTTAAAGATGAAATATACATACACAGAAAAAAAAGATACACGTTCAGGCTTTGGAGCTGGTTTGGCAGAATTGGCGGACACCAACCCAAATGTTGTCGCACTTTGCGCAGATTTGATAGGCTCTCTCAAGATGGAAAAATTCATAGAAAAAGCACCAGAAAGATTCTTCCAAACAGGTATTGCGGAAGCCAATATGATGGGCTTGGCAGCTGGTCTTACAATCAATGGGAAGATTCCTTTCGCAGGAACTTTCGCCAACTTTGCAACTTCTAGAGTTTACGATCAGATCCGTCAGTCGATTGCTTATTCTAATAAAAATGTGAAAATCGCCGCTTCTCACGCTGGAGTTACTTTGGGCGAAGATGGCGCAACACACCAGGTTTTGGAAGATATCGGAATGATGAAAATGCTTCCTGGGATGACGGTTATCAATCCTTGCGATTACAACCAGACAAAAGCGGCAACTTTAGCTGCAGCAGAGCACGAAGGCCCGGTTTATCTTAGATTCGGTCGTCCTGTAGTTCCAGTTTTCATTCCAGAAGATATGCCTTTCGAAATTGGAAAAGGAATTCTTTTGCAGGAAGGAACAGACGTGACCATCGTTGCAACCGGACATTTGGTTTGGGAATCTTTGTTGGCAGCGGACGAGTTGGAGAAAGAAGGCATCTCTTGTGAGATTATTAACATCCACACAATCAAACCTTTGGACGAAGAAATTATCCTGAAATCTGTAGAAAAAACAGGAAAGTTAGTTTCAGCAGAAGAGCACAATTTCCTTGGTGGATTGGGCGAATCTATCGCCGGAATGTTGTCCAGAAGAAGACCAACACCTCAAGAATTTGTAGCTGTTCACGATACTTTCGGAGAATCAGGAACGCCTGCGGAATTGATGAAAAAATACCAGATCGATGCAGAAGCTGTCGTAAAAGCAGTGAAGAAAATCATCGAGAGAACAAAATAATTCTCAGCAATTAAATCTTACAAAATCCACCAACTTAGGTGGATTTTTTGTTTGCAAAATTTTTAGGAGCTCTTTGACTACGTTGAACAGTTACTTAATATTTTTTATTTGGAGCTGTTTCCCGCTATCCACTATTACTCCTCGCGCCAAGGCTTTTCCCAAGGCTTGCTGTGGGGTAACCGTTACTATCGGGGCTATGGATTTTGTCATCCAAACCAAGTTTTCAGATTAATTGAACGTTCAAAAAAAACAAAATTCCCCTCCTCTAGAGGGGTGGATTCCAAATTTATAAATTTGGAAGACGGGGTGGTTTATATGGTAAATAAAATGAAATTCTAAACCAAAATCAGTAATTTTGAAGATGCTTCAAATTCCGGAACATAAAATCCCCATTACAGAACTGAAAACCAATTTTGATGTCCAGATTTTCATCAAAAGAGAAGACCTTATCCATCCCAAAATTTCCGGAAACAAATTCTGGAAACTCTTTCTCAACGTCAATCAATATCTGGAATCAAAACCTAAGAATCCTTTACTAATAACATTCGGTGGTGCATTTTCAAATCATATTGCATCTGTTTCAGCTTTTGGAAAAGAGTTTGGAATCAAAACCATCGGAATCATTCGCGGAAACGAATTGGAGAATAATTGGCAAGAAAATCCCACACTTTCCGAAGCCTCAAAAAACGGAATGGATTTTCATTTTGTGTCAAGAGAAGATTATCAAAACAAAGAAAAACTCACGGAAAAATTTTCAAATCAATATCCGGATTCATTAATTATTCCAGAAGGTGGAAGTAATGAAATGGCTGTGGAAGGTGTCCATTATATGCTGGGAAACGACACCAAAGATTTTGATTATCTTTGCACCGCAGTTGGAACCGGTGGAACAATTGCCGGAATTTCCAAGTTTGCAGAAGCTGGTCAAAAGGTTTTAGGCATCAAGGTTGTAAGAGATGATTCGCTCG
>JAGNPP010000308.1 GCA_017989575.1 Chryseobacterium sp. | reverse complement strand
TTGTTTGTCGCAGATTTAGCAAATTTTGCAGATTAATTTTTAGATATTAAAACCCGTTCAAAGTTTCAGATTTTGAACGGGTTTCCATTTTATAGACAAATGTTGTTTTGTCCTGAAATACGCAGCCCGGCTTGAGTGGAAATCCTTTTTTGCGGCTGGAAAAGCAAAGGCAAAAAGATTGGGAACGGAAGACGGAAAAGCTGCCCAAATTATAATCCACAAAAAAATCCGATTGAAAAACTCAACCGGATTTGTATTTTGAAAGAAGTCTAATATCTAACTTCTAAAATCTTGCTTATGGATTTGCAGTTTTAAGGTTTGCAGATGCATATTCTCTGTTCATTCTTGCGATGTTCTCTAGAGAGATTCCTTTCGGACATTCTACTTCACAAGCACCGGTGTTGGAACAGTTTCCGAATCCTTCTTCGTCCATTGCTTTTACCATATTCAGGACTCTTCTGGTAGCTTCTACACGACCTTGAGGCAACAATGCGAACTGAGATACTTTTGCTCCAACGAACAGCATTGCTGAGCCGTTTTTACAAGAAGCAACGCAAGCACCACAACCGATACACGCCGCAGCATCCATCGCTTTGTCAGCGTCTTCTTTCGGAACCAGGATTGCGTTGGCATCCAACGTGTTTCCAGAAGTATTCACTGATACGAATCCGCCGGCAGCCATTACTCTGTCAAAAGCACTTCTGTCAACCACCAAATCCTTAATTACCGGAAAAGCAGCACTTCTCCAAGGTTCGATGTGGATGGTTTCGCCATCTTTGAAATGACGCATATGCAGCTGGCAAGTCGTGATCCCTGTATCTGGTCCGTGCGCTCTACCATTGATGTAAAGTGAACACATTCCGCAGATTCCTTCGCGACAATCGTGATCGAAGGCAACTGGATCTTGTCCGTTGTTGATCAACTGCTCGTTCAGGATATCCAACATTTCCAAGAATGAAGAATCTGTGGAAACATCGGACAGTTTGTAACTTTCGAACTGACCTTTTGTTTTATTATTTTTTTGTCTCCAAATTTTCAGCGTAAGATTTAAGCCTTTTTTTGCACTCATTTTATATATATTTTTGAATGGAGATTATTTGTAACTTCTTGCTTTCACTTCAATGTTCTCGTACACAAGATCTTCTTTGTGCGCTACCGATTGATTGATGTCCATACCTTTATATTCCCAAGCAGCAACGTATTTGTAATTCACATCGTCACGTTCCGCTTCACCTTCTGGTGTTGCGTGATCTTCACGGAAATGTCCTCCACAAGATTCATTTCTGTTTAGCGCATCTATCGCCATCAATTGTCCCAATTCCAAGAAATCAGCCACTCTGAAAGCTTTTTCCAATTCCGGATTCATATTATCAGAATCACCAGGAACTCTTACGTCTTTCCAGAAGTTGTTTCTCACTTCTTCGATTTCTTTGATCGCTTCTCTCAAACCTTCAGGCGTTCTTCCCATCCCAACTTTGTTCCACATAATGTGACCCAATTGTTTGTGGAAATGATCGACTGTGTGCGTCCCTTTATTAGTCAAGAAGAAATTGATTTTTTCTTTGATCTCTTTTTCCGCTTCGTTAAATTCCGGAGTATCTGTAGAGATCGCTCCAGTTCTGATGTCTGCAGAAAGATAATCTGCAATCGTGTAAGGTAAAACGAAATATCCGTCTGCCAAACCTTGCATCAAAGCAGAAGCTCCAAGTCTGTTGGCGCCGTGATCTGAGAAGTTAGCTTCTCCAATTACGAAACATCCAGGAATTGTAGATTGTAAGTTGTAATCAACCCAAACGCCACCCATTGTGTAGTGAACCGCTGGATAGATTTTCATTGGTGTTTTGTAAGGATCGTCAGCGGTGATTTTCTCGTACATTACGAACAAGTTACCGTATTTCTCCTCGATCCAAGCTTTCCCAAGATCATAGATCTGTTGGTCTGTCGGATTGTGAATATGTTTTTCGATAGCGGCCTCTTTACCTTTTTTCATAATTTCTGTAGAGAAATCTAAGTAAACGCCTTCTTTCGTATCATTGTTTTCGATTCCGTATCCAGCATCGCAACGCTCTTTTCCAGCTCTGGAAGCTACGTCTCTAGGAACCAAGTTTCCAAATGCAGGATATCTTCTTTCAAGATAGTAATCTCTATTTTCTTCAGCGATATTTTCTGGTCTTAATTTTCCTTCTCTGATGGCAACAGAATCTTCAATATTTTTAGGAACCCAGATTCTTCCGGAGTTTCTAAGAGATTCTGACATCAAGGTCAATTTGGACTGTTGCGTTCCGTGAACCGGAATACAAGTAGGGTGGATCTGAACATAACAAGGATTTGCGAAATACGCTCCTTTTTTATGAATTTTCCAAGCTGCAGAAACGTTAGATCCCATTGCATTGGTTGAAAGGAAATAAACATTTCCATAACCTCCGGAAGCAATTACAACCGCGTGTGCAGAATGTTTTTCAATTTCTCCGGTTACAAGATTTCTTGCGATGATTCCTCTTGCTTTTCCATCAACGATTACTAAGTCTAGCATCTCGTGACGGTTATGCATTTTGATTCTACCTTTACCGATTTGACGGCTCATTGCAGAATATGCTCCTAATAATAACTGTTGTCCAGTTTGTCCTTTTGCGTAGAACGTTCTTTTTACCTGAACACCTCCAAACGAACGGTTGTCCAATTGTCCGCCATATTCTCTTCCGAATGGTACGCCTTGTGCAACACATTGGTCAATGATATTAGCAGAAACTTCAGCCAATCTGTAAACATTACCTTCTCTTGCACGGTAATCTCCACCTTTGATCGTATCGTAGAACAATCTGTAAGTTGAATCTCCGTCACCCTGGTAATTTTTAGCCGCATTGATACCACCTTGAGCCGCAATAGAGTGCGCTCTTCTTGGAGAATCCTGATAACAGAATGCCTTTACATTATAACCTTGCTCGGCAAGAGTCGCAGCAGCAGAACCGCCGGCCAATCCTGTTCCGATGATGATAATATCTATTTTGTCTCGGTTGTTAGGTGCAACCAAGTTCATATGATCTTTATGATTTTTCCATTTATCCTTAAGCGGACCAGCAGGAATCTTTGAATCTAATGTGCTCATAAATTTATTTATTTGAGGATAGATTTATAGTTAAATTAAAAAATTGGAGCATCACGCAAAAAATGGAACAATGCGATGATGATAAATCCTAATGGAATAATGATAGAATACCAGTTTCCAAAAGCTTTGATAGCAGGCATGTACTTCGGATGTCTCGCTCCAATAGACTGGAAAGAAGACTGGAAGCCGTGCGCCAAATGCAGACCGAGCAATACAAATGCTACAATGTAAAGAACCACTCTCCAAGCATCGTGGAATTTGTGGT
>JAGNPP010000307.1 GCA_017989575.1 Chryseobacterium sp. | reverse complement strand
TTTTTGCCTGTGCTTTTCCAGCCACAAAAAAAATGAGCTACGTTCAAGTCGGGGCGCGCTTCGCAGAGGTGAAACATTTGTCATTTTAAAGAACATAACTTCAAAATTTCGGAACTTTGTAATGAATGAAGAAGAACATTTCTCATTGAAAAAAAATTGATGCAAAATCTCACATCTAAAATCTAATTTCTAACATCTATTAAAAAAAATGAAACAAGATTTCTTTCAATATCAAGCCCAAACAACACCTTACGCTGCAGGTTTCGAAGTAGAAAAAGCACAAGGAAGCTACATCTACGGAAAAGATGGAAAAGCTTATCTCGACTTTGTAGCCGGCGTTTCTGCAAACACTTTGGGACATTCGCATCCCAAGGTTGTGAACGCTATCAAAGAACAAGCAGACAAATATCTGCACGTAATGGTTTATGGTGAATATGCACAGGAAAAACCAGTTGAGCTTTGCAGACTTTTGGCAAAAGCCACACCAGAACCTTTGGAAGTGACATATCTCGTAAACTCAGGAGCAGAAGCCATTGACGGAAGTTTGAAATTAGCAAAACGCTACACAGGAAGAGAAGAAATCATTGCTTTCAAAGAAGCTTATCACGGAAATACGCACGGCGCACTTTCTGTTGCCGGAAATGAAGTTCATAAGAGAGAATTCCGTCCTTTGTTGCCGATGGTCAATTTCATCGAATTCAATAACGAAAATGACTTTGATAAAATCACCGAGAAAACAGCTTGCGTAATTGTAGAAACCATCCAAGGTGCGGCGGGATTTATTACACCAAAAGATGATTATTTCATCAATCTGAAAAAACGTTGTGAGGAAGTCGGAACACTCTTGATTTTGGACGAGATCCAGCCCGGTTTTGGACGTACAGGAAAATTGTTTGCGTTCGAACATTACGGAATCGTTCCGGATATTCTTGTGATTGGAAAAGGAATGGGTGGCGGCGTACCAGTCGGCGCTTTTATGAGTTCTAAAGAAATTATGTCAAGCCTTTCACATTCTCCAAAGTTGGGACACATTACAACTTTCGGCGGAAATCCATTGATTGCAGCCGCTTCTCTTGCGACTTTGAAAGAAGTTTTGGAAAGTGGATTGATGGAGGAAACTGATAGAAAAGAAAAACTCTTCCGAGAATTGCTAATTCATCCAAAAATCAAAAATGTGAATGGCAAAGGATTGATGCTTGCTGTGAATCTTGGAAATCCAGAATATACTTTGAAAGTAGCTTCCCGATGTATGGAAAAAGGCTTGATTGTCTTCTGGCAACTTTATCGAAATGAATATATGAGAATCTCGCCGCCTTTGACCATCTCGGAAGATGAAATCCGAAAAGGTTGTGCAATTATTATTGAAGCTTTGAATGATGTAGAATAGATTTTTGCCCAGTGGTAATAGGCTAATAAAAATCATACATTATTTCTATAAAAATTTTGTACTTCCATAGACATTTTGATTTGGAAATAAGAAATTAATTTATATATTGCGCCACAATTAGAATTAGAATATGGCGAAAACGAAAGTGCAGTATGAATACAATATGCATTGTCTCTCGGAGATTTTGTATGAGTATTTGGCAAGTGCAGAAGGATTATCAGAATGGTTTGCAGACGACGTTGTAGAGCGTGGTGACGATTTCTTTTTCAGCTGGGGCAGTGGTCCTGCTGAGAGGGCTACACTGATACGTTATAAGCCGGAAAGTTTTGTAAGATTCCGTTGGGAAGAGGACGAAGGAACCAAATATTTCTTCGAACTTTCTATCGTAATCGATGAAATTACAGACGACCTTTCTCTGAACATCACCGACTTCTGCGAGGATGGCGATGAAGAGGAAAACCAACTCTATTGGGAAAACTTGATAGAAAATCTACAGATAAAATTAGGCGCCGCTTAAAACAAATGGATGAACGATTTTTGATCGTTCATTATTTTTTTAAATACCACAATGCAGAAGATAGTTTACACACAAGACAATTTACAACTACTGAACCGTTCATTCCTATTTGGAGATTCGGTTTGGGTTTCATTTTTTATCCGAAACGGTCAAATCATAATGGCCGAGGAATCTTACTTTTTCCTAATGGCTTCGATGAGGAAAATGAGATTAAACATTCCATTGACTTATACTTTAGAATTTTTCCAGGATTTGTTTCAAAAAGAAGTCTTGGACAAAGGTATTCTAAACGGAATCATCCAATTGATGACTTACAGAATCCAAGATGAGAAGGCTTTGTCAAAATCAGAAACGGCGTTCTTTTTTGAAGTGGATGAGATGGAAGATATTCTTAAAATCCAAGGAAATGTGGAGTTGGATCTGATTAAGGAAATCAATGTGAATGCTAATCTTTTGAGTAATATCCGCGTGCATTCTCCGGAAAATATCTACGCTCAAATCTATGCGAGAGAAAATGATTTGGACGATGTAATTCTCCTTAATCCAAATAAAAAAATAGCAAGAAGTACCTTCGGAAATCTTTTGTTCATGCAAGACAACGTGATCAAAATCCCGAAACAAACGGAAGGCGCGTACATCTCGCCATTGATGGAAAACTTTGTCACTTTCATTCATAAAAATAAATTAGCGGAAATCGAAGAAGCGGAAATCATTGCTTTCGAATCTCAAAAAGCAGAAGAAATCTTGAGAATTTCTGACGAAAAAGGCGTGCATTCGGTTTCAAAAATCAGAAACAAAACTTTTGAAAATACACGGTTTTCAGAAATGGTAGAAAAATGGAATGAAGCTTTCAATCCTTCTTTATAAAAAATAAAATCCAGCAGATGCTGGATTTTTTATTGCTTTAACTTTAAAACTTAATTAGTTTTCATTGATGAAACTTAAGATTTTCTCAGCCGTTTCAGTTTGTCCTTTTTCGCTGGCTAGGTAGTTTCTCTCGCTAGGATTATTGATGAAACCAAGCTCCAGCAAAATGGTTGGCGTTTTAGATTCTCTTAAAATATGCAGATTTGCTGTTTTTTGCACCGTATTTTGGAACTTTTTGGAAAACTTATTTGCCAACTTTTTCGAAACCTCATTTTCTTGCGATTAAACTTCCATTCCGCTTCTCTCTACTGTTTCTTTAATTGAATTGTTAATGTGCAAAGAAATAGCGTAATCCGGTTTCAATTCATTGATTTTGCCTGTTCTATCCGTCAATGATGGATAGCTGTCATCGTCTCTTGTAAGGATGATTTCGATATTCTTATTCTGGTTCAGCGCTTTGATTTTCTTGGCGATATTGAGGACGATTTCTTTTTCATAAATTCCGTTTCGGTTTGCTCCCAAATCTGTTCCACCGTGACCTGCGTCTATGACCACAACTTTTTTCTCTTTTAAAAAACTAAAAGACAGCAAAATACCAAGCG
>JAGNPP010000306.1 GCA_017989575.1 Chryseobacterium sp. | reverse complement strand
AATAAAGAAACTGACAGATAACGACAAAATTAAAGCTGTAGTCTTCAGAATAAACAGTCCGGGTGGAAGCGCAAATGCTTCAGATGAAATTCTTTTTGAACTTCAACAACTGAAGAAGAAAAAACCACTGGTTGTTTCTTTCGGTGACTATGCAGCTTCAGGTGGATATTACATCGCAATGGCAGCTGATAAAATTTATTCTGAACCCAACACCCTTACCGGTTCAATCGGGGTATTCGGAATTATTCCCTATTTCAAAGAACTTGCTAATAAAAACGGACTGAATTCACAGGTCGTTACTACCAATGCCAACTCCAATATGTATTCGCCATTGAATGGTGTAACGCCGGGCGGGATTTCAATTCTCACTAAAAGTGTAGAACAAACCTATAAGCGGTTTGTTTACTTTGTAACCCAAAACAGAAAAAAATCTTTTGAACAGATCGATGAAATTGGTGGCGGGAGAGTGTGGAGTGGCACACGAGCGAAACAAATCGGGCTTGTTGACGAATTGGGCTCATTAAATGACGCTATAAATTTTGCAGCACAAAAAGCTAAAATGACAAAGTACAATGTTGCAGCATATCCTAAAAAAGTTTCTAAATTCGAGCAGTTCTTTAAAGATATAGAGGAAGAACAGATTTCCAGCAGATTTATTAGAAACAAAATTGGTGAAGAGAACTTTAAAATATTTCAGCAGATCACCAATCCACAAATGCAGAGCGGCGTGATGATGCAGATGCCTTACGGAATCAAATTCGACTAAACCAAAAATAAAAATCCCGGACTGAAAATTCAGCCCGGGATTTTTTTTAATTTTGTATTTGCGATTTAAGCTCTTCTAGTAGCCATACCGTAAATCCAGAGAACCAACAAGGCTCCTCCAACGGCAAGGAACATACTCTTAATATCGAATTCGTCAACAGTTCCCCATCCTAACATACTGCCGATCCATCCTCCAACGAATGCACCTACGATACCTAAAATAATTGTCATCAGCCAACCCATTCCTTGATTTCCTGGCATAATGAATTTAGCGATTGCACCTGCGATAAGACCGAAAATGATCCAAGTTAAAATACCCATAGTTTTAAAATTTTAATGTTAATATTTAGTATTTGGTTTTCTAAAATTAAGAAAAAGTAATTAAAACTATGTAATAATTGTTAATTACGCTTTCTGAAAAATGAATCTACAAATTCCGTTCCATTAAATAATTGCAGGTCCGTCATTTTTTCGCCAACACCAATATATTTCACAGGAATTTGGAACTGATCAGAAATTCCAATGACTACACCACCTTTCGCAGTACCGTCCAATTTCGTCACTGCCAATGCATTAACTTCAGTAGCTGCAGTAAATTGTTTCGCTTGTTCAAAGGCGTTTTGTCCTGTCGAGCCGTCCAGCACCAGAAGAATTTCGTGTGGAGCATCGGGAATCACCTTCTGCATCACTCTTTTGATTTTGGTAAGCTCATTCATTAAATTCACTTTATTATGAAGTCTTCCTGCAGTATCGATGATTACAACATCCGCATTACTAGCTACAGCACTTTGTACGGTATCAAAAGCAACAGAAGCCGGATCGGAACCCATTCCTTGTTTAATAATGGGTACGCCTACTCTTTCGCTCCAAATCACCAATTGATCCACAGCCGCCGCACGAAAAGTATCTGCAGCGCCTAAAACTACTTTTTTTCCTTCTGATTTAAATTGATGCGCCAACTTACCGATGGTCGTCGTTTTGCCTACACCGTTTACACCAACAACCATAATCACATAAGGTTTCTTGGTTTCATCGATATTTCCTGATCCTGAATGGGGATTTTCCAAAAGCAATCCGGAAATTTCTTCTCGCAGAATAGCATCAAGTTCATCTGTGCTCACAAATTTATCACGAGCAACTCGGTCTTCAATTCTTTGGATAATTTTTATCGTAGTAGAAGCACCAACATCGGAAGCGATTAACACTTCTTCAAGATCATCCAGCACTTCGTCATCAACTTTCGATTTTCCGACAACCGCTTTTGATATTTTTTCAAAAAAACCTTTATTTGATTTTTCCAGACCTTTATCTAAAGTTTCTTTTTCTTCTTTCTTAAAAATTTTCTTATACCAACTCATTTTTCAGTATCAGTTTTTATGTTGATTTTGGGGCTACTGTTTTAGCGATAGCAAATATAACAAAAAAACTACCCAATTATTTTTGGATAGTTTTATATCATCAAAGCTGTAGAGAATTATTTTTTCAAATAACCATCTACATCATCAGCGTTCATTACTTTTTCTTCGAAAACGTAAGCTCCGGTTTTAGGAGACTTCACCATTTTCACTACTTTGGTCATTTTCTTAGACCCTGCACCACCCTGTAGGGATGCTACTACTTTCTTTGCCATTTTTTATTCTTTTAAAAAATTACTTGATTTCCTTGTGAAGGGTATATTTTTTAAGAACAGGATTGAATTTTTTCAACTCCAATCTTTCTGTAGTGTTCTTTTTGTTTTTGGTCGTAATGTATCTTGACATTCCTGCGACACCGGTTTCTTTGTGCTCTGTGCACTCAAGAATCACCTGAACTCTGTTACCTTTTTTAGCCATTACTTATCTTTTTTTATAAATCCGTTTCTTGCTGCTCTTTCAATCGCTTCTTCGATACCAATCTTGTTGATAACTCTCAATCCGTGTGCAGAAACTTTTAAAGTTACAGATTTTTCTTGCTCCGGAAGGTAAAATTTCTTCTCCAATAAGTTAATTTCAAAACGACGCTTCGTTTTGTTATTAGCGTGAGAAACATTGTTTCCAACCATGGCACGCTTTCCTGTTATTTGGCAAATTCTTGACATATCTCGATGTTCTTTATTACTACTTATAATTTGAGAGTGCAAAATAACGAAGAAAATTTTAGATAGACAAATATTTATCAATTAATTATTTATAAATTCTAAAATCACTACCTGCTCAACTCCTTCGACCTTTTTTCGGCAGCTAAAATGGCTTTCTGTATCGTTTCATTTAGCTGATTTCTTTCAAAGACCTGCAATGCTGCTTCGGTTGTCCCACCTTTTGAAGCAACATCTTCAATAAGTTGCTCCAGGTTTTTTTCGGAATTATTAATTAAATGATAGGCTCCGAGCATGGTTTGCTTGACAAAAAGTTTCGCAACATTTTCATCAATTCCCATTTCTACTCCTGCTTTGATCATAGCATCTACAATATAATAAAAATACGCTGGTCCGCTGCCGGAAAGCGCTGTGACGCTATCAAGAAGATCTTCATCTTCCAAATAGATAGAGCGGCCAGTAGCGTTGAGTAATCTTTCAATCGACATCAATTCGTTGAAAGAAATCCCTTCCGCCACACTATATCCTGTTATTCCCATTC
>JAGNPP010000305.1 GCA_017989575.1 Chryseobacterium sp. | reverse complement strand
ATATGAAAACAGTCATTATAGATTACAAAGCCGGAAATGCTCAAAGTCTTCTGTTTGCGATAGAAAGATTGGGGTTTTCTGCCAAACTCACCAATAATTTTGATGAAATTTCCAAAGCAGATAAAGTGATTTTCCCCGGAGTTGGAGAAGCATCTTTTGCAATGAATTCTCTCAAAGAAACAGAATTAGATTTGCTCATTCCAGAACTCAAACAACCACTTTTGGGAATTTGTCTTGGGATGCAATTGTTGTGCAAAGATTCGGAGGAAAGCGATACAAAAGCTTTGGGGATTTTTGATGTTTCGGTTAAGAGATTTCCTGATTCTGTTTTGGTTCCGCAGATTGGTTGGAATCAGATTTATGATTTGAAATCGGATCTGTTCAAAAATATTCCTCAGCAGAGTTATATGTATCTCGTTCACAGTTATTATGCTGAGAAAAATCAAAATACAATTGCCACAACAGATTATTCCGAGTCTTACAGCACAGCTTTGCAGAAAGATAATTTTTTCGGCGTTCAGTTTCACCCGGAAAAAAGTGGTGTTTTCGGAAGTAAAATATTAGAAAACTTTTTAAAATTATGATTGATTTGAACCACAAAAGACACAAAAGGAAAAATTAAAATAAAAGCTTTTCAAAAGAAAACAAAATTTCAAATAAACCTATTTTGAACTTTTGAACAACTAAAAAATATAAAAATCTTTTGTGCCTTTTGTGGTTAAAAGCTATTAATTCATTGTAAATAAAAATAGAAAATGAGAATTATCCCTGCAATAGATATCATCAACGGAGAATGTGTTCGTCTTTCCAAAGGCGATTACAATCAGAAAACGATTTATAACTCTAATGTTTTGGACGTTGCTAAAAACTTTGAAGACAATGGAATCCAATTTTTGCATTTGGTCGATTTGGACGGTGCAAAAGAAAACCGAATTATCAATAATAAAACATTAGAACTAATCTCTTCAAAAACATCATTAGCAATAGATTTTGGAGGTGGTTTGAAATCCGAAGAAGATATTAAAATCGCTTTTCAAAGTGGCGCAAAACAAGTAACTTTAGGAAGTATCGCAGTCAAAAATCCAGAATTATTTCTTGAAACCTTAGAAAAATATGGTAAAGAAAAAATCATTTTGGGAGCAGATGCAAGGAAAGAAAAAATTGCAGTTTCCGGTTGGTTAGAGGAAAGCCAAACCAATATTTATGATTTCATCAAAGAAAAAACAGAAGACGGAATTCAATATGTTATCTCGACAGACATCGATAAAGATGGAATGTTGGAAGGTCCTTCATTCGATTTATACGAAAAAATAATTGCCGAAAATCCCAACATTAAATTGATTGCTTCCGGCGGAATTACTTCTACTAACGATTTAGTTCAATTAAAATCTTTGGGCTGTGAAGGCGCAATTATCGGCAAAGCTTTGTATGAAAACAGAATCACGTTTAACGATTTAAAACCATTTCTCTAATGTTAGCAAAAAGAATCATCCCTTGTCTCGACATCAAAAACGGAGAAACGGTAAAAGGCGTTAATTTTCTGGACGTAAAAGAAGTCGGGAATCCTGTGGAAATGGCCATCAAATATTCTCAGCAAGGCGCAGATGAACTGGTTTTTCTGGATATTTCCGCAACTGAAGAACGAAGAAAAACTTTGATTCCGTTAGTTCGGGAAATTGCACGACATATCAATATTCCTTTCACGGTTGGAGGCGGAATTAATGCGCTTGAAAATGTGGAAGAGCTTCTGAAAAATGGCGCAGATAAAATCACAATTAATTCGGCTGCTTTGTCCAATCCGAAACTGATAACCGAAGTTGCCAAACGTTTTGGTTCACAATGTATGGTTGTGGCAATTGATACCAAAGTGGTACAAAATCAGAATAAAGTTTTCAGTAACGGTGGAAAAATCGAAACCGAAAAAGAATTATTTTCTTGGGCAAAAGAAGTCGAAAATCTTGGAGCTGGTGAAATCCTCTTAACCTCGATGAATACGGACGGAACAAAAAGTGGATTCGCAATAGAAATCACCAAACAACTTTCGGAGTTAGTTAATATTCCTGTGATTGCTTCCGGAGGTGCGGGAACAATGAAACATTTTGAGGATGTTTTTACAGAAACCAAAGCGACCGGAGCTTTGGCGGCGAGTATTTTTCATTTCAATGAAATCGCAATTCCGGAACTTAAAAATTATTTAAAATCTAAAAACTTATCAATACGATGACTATAAAATTTGATAAAAATACAGGCTTAGTTCCCGTTATTATTCAGGATTATCTTAATCTGAAAGTTCTGATGCTGGGTTATATGAATCAGGAAGCGTTTGACAAAACTTTGCAGGAAAAACGAGTCACTTTCTTTTCCCGTTCCAAAAACCGACTTTGGACAAAAGGCGAAACTTCGGGAAATTATTTGGAATTGATGGATTGGCAATTGGATTGCGACAGCGATACGATTCTCATTAAAGCGAAACCGCTCGGACCAACTTGTCATAACGGAACTACAACTTGTTTTGCAGAAGAAACGGACAAAGGTTTTTTGTATGAATTACAGCAAACGATTTCTGAGAAAATTGATAATAATGATGAGAATTCTTACACTAATGAGCTCTATAAAAGAGGCATTAACAAAGTCGCACAAAAAGTAGGTGAAGAAGCTGTGGAACTGGTCATTGAAGCGAAAGATAATAATGACGAATTGTTTTTAAATGAAGCCGCAGATTTGCTTTATCATTATTTGATTTTGTTGAAGGCCAAAGGTTTTACGATTGAAGATGTTGAAAAAGTTTTGAATTCCAGAAGCAAATAAAAAATCCAGTGAAAACTGGATTTTTGCGTTGTACGAAATTAATTCCTTATTAATTTTCGTTGATGAAATTTAATATTTTCTCAGCAGTTTCAGATTGTCCTTTTTCGCTGGCAAGATAGTTTCTTTCGTTTGGATTATTCATAAAGCCCAATTCCAAAAGGATTGTTGGCGTTTTAGATTCTCTCAGAATATACAGATTTCCAGTTCTGATTTTAGAATCTTGGAACTTCTCGGAAAACTTGGTTGCCAATTTTTTTGAAATTTCATTATCTTGAGGAAAAACTTCCATTCCCTTACTGTCAGTAGTTTCTCTCGGCGAATTGTTGACGTGCAGAGAAATTGCAAAATCTGGTTTTATTTCATTGATTTTTCCAGTTCTGTCGGTCAATGTTGGGTAACTGTCATCGTCTCTTGTCAGGATAATTTCGAGGTTTTGATTTTGGTTTAAGGCTTTTATTTTCTTAGCGATGTTGAGGACGATTTCTTTTTCATAAATTCCGTTTCGGTTTGCTCCCAAATCTGTTCCACCGTGACCTGCGTCTATGACCACAACTTTTTTCTCTTTTAAAAAACTAAAAGACAGCAAAATACCAAGCG
>JAGNPP010000304.1 GCA_017989575.1 Chryseobacterium sp. | reverse complement strand
AGACAATATAAAATTCGAGCAGGGAGAAGTTCCTGTGAAAAAGAAAAAAAGCCCGGTTTTCTACATCGTTTTGACAGTTGCAGTTTTGGCAGCGGCTTTCTTCGGATTTAGACAATATCAATACGGACAGGCTCACGAGGAGACAGATGATGCACAAATTGCAGCAGACGTAAGTCCTGTGATTTCCAAAATTTCTGGCTACATCTCAGAAGTGAAAGTAAAAGATAATCAATTCGTAAAGAAAGGCGATACATTGATTGTTCTTGATAATAGAGATCAGAAAATGGCAGTTTCTCAGGCGGAAGCAGCTTTGGGAACAGCGCAGAGCAACGTGACTTCAGCGCACGCAGGTTCTGAGGCGGCAGCTTCGGGAATCAATAATTCCAGAGCGGCAGTTCAAACGGCAAATGCACAAATCGAAGCAGCGAAAGTAAACGTCTGGAGAACCGAGCAGGATATGAAAAGATATTCTGAATTGGTAAAGGACCACAGCATCACGCAACAACAATTTGAACAAGCTTCTGCAGCGTATCAATCGGCTCAGAAACAATTGCAGGTTTTGGTAGATCAAAAGAATCAGGCGAATGTGCAAACTGGTGTTGTGACATCTCAGTCCAACGCGACTTATCAAAACATCGGTGTTGCGAATTCTCAATTGAAACAAAGACAAGTTGACGTTGAAAATGCAAAACTCAATCTTTCTTACACGGTGATTACCGCAAAAGAAAATGGTTATGTTTCCAAGATTCCTGTTCAGCCAGGACAATTTGTTCAAGCTGGATCGCAATTGTTCAGCGTGGTTTTGAGCAATCAAAAATGGGTGGTAGCCAATTACAAAGAAACGCAGGTTGAAAAAATGGTGGAAGGTCAAAAAGTGGAAATCGAGATCGATGCTTTCCCGGATCATAAATTTGAAGGGACAATCGCTTCATTTTCTCCAGCAACTGGATCTACATTTTCTCTTTTGCCTCCAGACAACGCAAGTGGAAACTTCGTAAAAGTAGTTCAGAGATTACCTATTAAAATTACATTCAACAAAATCGATTCTGAGATTATGAAAAAACTACGCGTCGGGATGAATGTAAAAACTGTGGTTTCATTAAAATAAGGTATCAGCAATAAGGTTTTAGGTATTAGTTTACAATGCTCTTTCACTATCACCTTATTCCTAATATCTAAAACCTAAAAAATTATGCAAGACGATTCATTAGTAGAATATGGATTCCGCAGAACCATTATTACCATCACCGCCATTATGTGCGCGCTTCTCGAGATTGTAGATTCTACAATTGTGAATGTGGCACTGAATGAGATGAAAGGTAATCTTGGCGCAACTTTGTCCGAAGTTGGTTGGGTGATTACAGCTTATGCAATTGGAAACGTGATTATCGTTCCAATGACAAGCTGGCTTTCTCAGCAGTTCGGTCGACGAAATTACTTTGCGGCTTCCATCATCATATTTACGGTTTTCTCTTTTCTCTGCGGTAACGCGGATAATATTTGGGAACTCGTATTTTTCAGATTGATGCAGGGAATTGGTGGCGGTGCACTTTTGGTGACTTCGCAAACAATCATTACGGAATCTTATCCGGTCGAGAAAAGAAGTATGGCTCAGGCGATTTACGGTTTGGGTGTCATTATTGGTCCAACTTTGGGTCCGCCTTTAGGAGGTTATATTGTAGATAATTACAGTTGGCCATATATTTTTTACATTAATATTCCATTGGGAATTATTGCGGTATTATTGACGATTCAATTTGTAAGAAGTCCGAAATTCTCTGAGAAACGTTCAGCTTCTGATGTCGATTGGGCAGGAATTGCACTTTTGGCAGCTTTCGTAGGTTCATTGCAATACATTTTGGAGAGAGGCCACGAGGACGATTGGTTTGAGAGCAAAGCTATTTTGTTTTTAACGATTACAGCCGTTGTCGGATTTATCTTGTTTATTTGGCGCGAACTCACCTTCAAATATCCAATCGTAGAACTCCGCGTTTTGAAAAATGGAAATCTGAGAATAGGAACCATAATGTCCTTCGTTTTAGGATTTGGATTGTACGGTTCCACGTTCATTGTGCCGCTTTATACGCAGAGTGTTTTGGGCTGGACGGCCTTGCAGTCGGGTGCTTTGATGATTCCAGCCGCATTGACAACCGCTTTTATGATGCCGATCATTGGAAAATTATTGACCAAAGGGGTTAAACAACAGATTTTAGTTTCTTTGGGATTGTTGATTTTTTTTATCTATAGTTTCTGGGGTTACAAGATTTTGACGCCAGACACCAGCAAAGATGCCTTCTTTTGGATGTTGATTGTCCGTGGAATGGGATTAGGATTATTATTTATTCCAATCACTTCACTTTCACTCAGCACACTGAAAGGTCCCGAAATTGGACAAGGCGCCGCTTTCACAGGAATGATGCGTCAGTTGGGCGGGTCGTTTGGAATTGCTGGGATTACGACTTTCATTGCCAACCGAAGCGAACTTTACCGGAGCAATCTTGTCTCGCATTTGGATCTCAACGACTTCGATGTTCAGCAACGTGTGGCCGGTCTCAAAGCCAGTTTTATGGCAAAAGGATTATCGCCGGATGTAGCGTTGCAGTCGGCTTACAAAGTGTTGGATTTCTCGGTTACAAAGCAAGCAACAGTGCTTTCATATATGGATGTTTTCCTTTATTTGGGAATCGTGTTTTTGGTTTGTATTCCGTTTGTTCTGTTCGTGAGAGAGCGAAAAGGAAAAGGCGAGAAGATAGACCTTAGCGCTGTTCATTAATATTTATTTTTTTTAGTTAATTGTGTAAAACTCAGGATTGGAAACGGTTCTGAGTTTTTTTTGGCATCAATTTTTCTGCTAATCTGCTAATTCTGAATCACTTCAAAATCAAAATTATGATGCCTCTCTATTCTCAAATTATTTATCTATTTTTAATTGCAATCCCAATTTCTTGCGTCGTTTGGACGGTGACGCAGGAAGAGATTTTCCGAGAACCCAGAGAGTATTGCCAAAGAGTTTGTGGAAGTGCACAATCTATCGTGAAACGAAAATTCTTTTACCTCTTTACTTGCGAATATTGTTTCAGCCATTACATCAGTTTTATATTTCTTGTCATCACTCAGTACAAGCTACTTTACGACGATTGGCGCGGTTATCTTCTGGCATTTTTTGCTTTGGTTTGGATTGCCAATTGGAATATGAGCCTCTTCGGCTACCTCAGACAAAATCTAAAAGTCGAGAAAATCGAAGCCAAACTAAAAGACATCGACCTCAAAGACGTCCAATCAGAAAAACAATAAATCAAATTTTCAGGAGCCGGGAACCTGCTCTCCGTTGCAATCTTTTTGCATCACGATTGGTCAATCAAAAGTTCTCAAAGCCTACGCAAAAAAGGATTTCCTCTACGATCAGGGC
>JAGNPP010000303.1 GCA_017989575.1 Chryseobacterium sp. | reverse complement strand
GCTTGTGCCATTTCGTAACGAGCACGCATATCATCGAGTTCTTTTTGGGAAGCGCTTTGCGTTTTATACAAATTGGAAAAACGTTCGTAATCTTTTTTTGCACTATTGAAGTTGGCTTGAGCTTGAGAAATCTGAGCATTGGCTTGTCCTCCTTTTGCTTGAATGTCAGAAGCATTAATGCTCACCAAAAGTTGTCCTGCGCGAACATTTTGACCAACTTCGATGTTCATTCCGGTGATGTAACCCATCATTCTTGTGGAAACATTCACGGAATTTTTTGCGACCAATTTTCCACTTGCAGAAACAAAACCATTATTGGAATTTGAGGAAGATTTGCTGACGGTAACCGAAATTGGTGCATCTTGATTCATTGCAGATTTTTCTTTGTCTGAAGAACAACTCGATAACAAGATTGTACTGAAAATAAGAGGAATGTAAATATGTTTTTTCATTGGGATATTTTTTCTTTTTTAATCGAATTGGTTTACTTTTTCAAAAATTCCAAATAGGCAATTGCCGTGTTATGCTCGAAAATGGCTTGTTGATATTCCAATTCTTTTTGAGACATCAAGGTTTCAGCAGAAAGCAAATCCGCTGATTTTTCTAAACCTTGATCGTAACGATTTTTTCGGATTCTGTAGGCTTCTTTGCTTTGTTCCAAAGCCTGTTTTGTGAATGTAACTTTGGAATCTGCATCCTGAACAGACCTCGCTGCTTTATTCAGTTCCAATTGACTTTGTTTGGTGTATTGCTCGATTTCGGTTTGGGCTTTCGAGCGTTCGGATTTGTATTTTTCTTGTTCGGATTTTGATTTTAAACCATCGAAAATATTCCACGACAATTGAAGTCCGACCAAATAACCATTCGCATCAAACTGCGCGATTTTGTTGTCGTACATTTCCCAACTTCCAAAAGCGTTCAATCGTGGTAAAAATTTGGATTTTGAAGATTTCACCATTAAATCGTAGGCTTCCAAAGATTTGTTGTAAGCTTCTAAATCTTTTCGGGAAGTGTTTAGTGAAAAATCGTTTTCAACCAAATTTCCTTTGTATTCCAAGGTTTCGGTTGGTTTCAGAAGTTTGTCTTTTGAATCTTCATTCAACAAAAAATAGAGATAATCCGAAGCGTTTTTGATATTGGAATCCGCCATTTGAATCTGGCTATTGATTTCACTAACGCGAACTTCAATATATAGATCTTCCGATTTTTGAATCAGTCCATTTTTGAAATAATTATCAATGACTTTTTTGTTGGCAAGCGTTGTTTCCTTAGCGTTTTCCAGCGTTTCTTTCATTTTGTACGCCAACTGTAGCATCATATACGATTTCTTCAACTCGAATTGAATGTATTCTTTGGTGCGTTCGGTTTTAATATTCAGAACATCGGCTTTTATTTGACCTGCTTTTTTCTGATACACCGCATCCATATTGATAATCGGTTGTTGAACTTCCACTTTTGTCCCGAAATTGGAAATGCTTTTTGGACTGTTTAGATTATCCGGATTGAAATCCATCATCGTAATTCGTTCCTGATTGAGTTTGGAACCAAATGCCATCAAAGGATTATTGGTATTGGTAAATGTATAAGAAGCCGTTACATTGGGAAGATACATTGCACGTGTTCCGAGAAGTTCGGTTTGGGCAAGATCGGCTTCACTTTTAGCCATTTTTACCTGAAGATTTTCGTTGAGTGATTTGGCTTCGATTTCGGCTTGGGAAATAGGAACCGTTTGCTGCGAATAAGCAGAAAAGGAGAGGTTTAATGCCAAAACGGAAAACAGTATTTGTTTCATGTTCTCTTAATTTTCAGCAAAATTAGATTGACAGAATTTATCGTACAGTGATGAATGTTACATAAGAAAGATTTTGAATAACCATTGAAGATATACATTTTATAAATTGCAATAAAAACAAATTGTAATGGACGTTTTGAAATCAATAGGAATTTTTATTCTTGCCGGATTGTGCGAAATTGGTGGTGGCTATCTGATTTGGCTTTGGCTGAAAGAAGAAAAACCTTGGTGGTATGGTGTTTTAGGTGCTTTTATTTTGGTTTTTTATGGAGTTGTTGCAACTTGGCAAACCGCAAATTTTGCTCGAGTTTATGCAACATACGGCGGTTTTTTCGTGGTAATGTCTTTGCTTTGGGCAATGAAATTTGATGGTTTTTCTCCAGATAAATTTGATATTATTGGTGGAGTTATTGTTTTGGTTGGTGTCGGAATAATATATTATGCACCGAGATGAAAACAAAAATGCCTCATCGTAAAATGAGGCAAAAAGGGATAAATAAATGATATAGATGTTCTATTGAACTATAATTTTCGGAATCATTACGATTTCCGATTTTATAGAATTGGAAATAAGACAGTTGATTTCCGATTTTTCAAGAACTTTCAACGCTTTTTCTCTTTCGGATTCATTTTTAATAGTAACAATGGGTTCCAATATAATTTCGGTCATCAGGAATTTTCCTTCTACTTGTTCCAATTTCCCTTTGGATTTGCATTCAAAATTTAAAAAATCAAGTTTAGAATTTTCTGCAATTGCCAGAAAAGTAGTCATTAGACAACTGCTAACTGCGGAGGTAAAAAGATGTTCGGGCGACCAAATATTTTCAACACCTTTCGGAAATTGCGGCGGTGTTGCAATTTCTACTTTTGTAGAAAGTTCGGGGGAAGACATTTCTCCGATGCGATTGTTTTTCCATGAAATATCGACGTTGTAATAATGTGCTTCCATACGATTAGAGTTTGTTATTTAAACTCATCCAACCGCCACCGTTGTGTACATCAGTATAGCCATTGTTTTGAAGAATTCCTTTCGCTGAAGCACTTCTCATTCCGGAAGCACAACAGGTAATGATGGTCTTGTTTTTGTCTTTTAATCTTGAAAGATTATTTTGAAGCTCATTCACAGGAATATTAATGGCATTTTTCACGTGTCCACTGGCAAATTCGCTTTTGCTTCTAACGTCCACGATGATAGCACCCTTTTTTACTAGTTCAGCATAATCGGTTTTTTCCAGACCGAATAAGTTTTTTATTGCATCTAACATTTTAATTGAATTTTAAATTATAATGCAAAATTAAGATGTAGAAGAATTGTAGTAAGTGATGAAAGTTACAATAGAGTAATTTTATTTCTGGAAAGTATTATTTTACCGTCCATTTCAATCTGCTTCAAAACACGGCTTACCGCTTCACGCGTAATTCCGAGTTCATCAGCCAGTTTTTGGTGTGTAACAGAAATTTCTTTGGATTTGTATAATTGGGCTTTCTGGTTTAATAAATATAAGAGTCTTGCATCTACTTTCTGGAAAGCAATAGAGTTAACCATCGTGACCAAATCTTCAAATCTTTTGTTATAGAGTTCAAATACAAAAGTAGACCATTCTGGATATTTTGTAAGCCATTCTTT
>JAGNPP010000070.1 GCA_017989575.1 Chryseobacterium sp. | reverse complement strand
CGCCGAGTCATTCAATGCTAAAATAAAAAACTTCAGATTGCAACTAAGAGGTGTGCGGGATAAAGCATTTTTCTTGTTTAGGTTGTCTAAGCTTTTTGCATAGCCCCCAAGCTTTGGAATTGATCCGTAAAAGGATTTACGGTAGGTTTAGGATTTTAAAAATAGTCTTTGATTTTTCATTAAGAAGCCCAGAATAGAAATCTATTCTGGGCTTCTTGTTTTAACAACAGTTCTAATTCAAACATAAAAAAAAATCCCGAAACAGATTCGGGACCTTTTGAGCCAACTACGGGATTTGAACCCGTGACCTCTTCCTTACCAAGGAAGCACTCTACCCCTGAGCTAAGTCGGCCTAAAAAAAAATCACATTCCGTGAGGTTTGTGATTTTGAGCGAAAGACGGGGGTCGAACCCGCGACATTCAGCTTGGAAGGCTGACGCTCTACCAACTGAGCTACTTTCGCATTTTGTTTCCAAAAAGGTTGGTTAACGGTCTGCAAATCTAAAAATAAATCTTATAATTTGCAAATGTTTTTTTTCATAAAAAGTGGGGAGAGCAGGATTCGAACCTACGTAGCCGAAGCAGCTGAGTTACAGTCAGCCCCATTTGACCGCTCTGGTATCTCCCCAGTATTTTTATAAAATGAGCCTCCAGAGGGACTCGAACCCACGACCTGCTGATTACAAATCAGCTGCTCTAGCCAACTGAGCTATGGAGGCAAATAGATTTCAAATAAGAACTCTTTTCTGCAACGCGGTTACTTCCGTTTTGCGAGTGCAAATATGAGACTTTTTTATTTAAACCTGCAAATCTTTTTTCAAAAATTTTTTGTTTTTTTTATCTAATCTGAATTTCAATCAGTTTAAAATAAAAGTAGGTTTCAAAGTAAAGATCATATTTCCGCATCGTGGATAATTCCGTTTTGCGAGTGCAAATATGAGACTCTTTTTTGAAACCTACAAATGTTTTTTTTACAAAAAACGCATTTTTCGACTAAGCTAATTCTTTTTTCTTGATTAACAGTTTCTTAGCAGTTTCTACACAATCGTCCAAACTTTCTTCAAAAGTCGCACATGTCTTCTTTACTACGATATCATTGCCCGGAATCTTCACAACAAGCTCTGTCGTTTTATTTTCTTTTTCTGATGTATTTTCGATTTTAAGATAAACTGCTGTCTCCACAATCTTGTCGTAGAAGGTCTCAAGTTTAGCTAATTTTTTTTCAATTCTTTCTTTTAATGGTTCGTGCGGTGTAACACCTGCAGTCTGAATTGTAATCTTCATAACGTCTATTTTTAAATGGTTAAACAATAAAAATGTAAATTTTTACTTCATATTAGTTTTCTTTTTTAATTTCCCTTGGATGCGCATTCCTGTAAACTTCTTTCAACTGCTCTATATTGGCGCTGGTATAAACTTGTGTACTTGCTAAACTGGCGTGTCCCAAAATTTTCTGAACTTTTGATATCTCCGCTCCGCCATTTAAGACGTGGGTAGCAAAAGTATGCCTCAAAATATGCGGACTCCTTTTCTGCTTAGAAGTGACTATACTAAAGTACTTATTAACTATTAAGTACACAAACTTTTCGCCTAGTTTTTTTCCTTTTTTATTAACGAAAAAATAATGTTGGTTTTCGGAATCGGGTTTACGGATATTGAGATATAATTGCAAATCAAACAGCAATTCATCCGCTACGGGAATGACGCGAGCTTTGTTTCCCTTACCTACTATGAAAATTTCTTTCTTTGAGAAATCTACATTTTCCAATAAGAGGTTGCACAACTCCGCTTTTCGGATTCCGGTTTGATATAGGGTTTCAATAATCAGCTTTTCCAGAAGACTCATATTTCCTTTTTCCTCTACTTCTGTTTTCATTTGCTCCATTTCTTCCACAGAAAATGGAATTCTCTTTTCTGCATAGAATTTTAGGGAATCAATAGTTTCCATTGGTGAAACTTTTATCTCCTCTAGTTTCAGCATAAAAACATAAAAACTACGGAGCGAGGACAACTTTCTATTGATACTTCTTTTGCTGAGTCCGGAATTGCTAAGATTGACGATAAAATTCTTAATGACTTTTTTATGAACATGAACTACATCCTCTGTCGCCTCTGTTTCTAAAACGAAAGCTGAAAAGTCCGACAAATCCTTTTTGTAATTGGTAAGTGTGTGTGGAGAATATCGTTTTTCTACCGCAATGTAATCCAGGAATCTTTCTATCATAGGTCTATAAATGCAAAATCACTTCCAAATATAGAAATTTGAAAGTGATTTTTCTTATGTTTTGCAAAAAAGAACTTAAGCTTGTTCTTCGATGCTTGCGTTTCTTTGTTTGTAAGCTGCTTTAAGTTTTGATTGTCTCAAAGTTACAGAAGGCTTGATAAATTGTTGTCTTGACCTAAGTTCTCTTACAACTCTTGTTTTATCAAATTTTCTCTTGTACTTTTTTAAAGCTCTGTCGATAGACTCTCCGTCTTTTACTGGAATTATTAACATATATTACATCTCATTTTGGATTGCAAAAATATGAATTTTTTATTAATTCGCAAATTTTTGGTGAGTTATTTTAAGAAAATATTTGAGTTTTCTTTTAAAATAATTTTGAACGCAAAGCGCGCTAAGATTTTTTGACATTATTGAAAATATTTTTAAGGTTCGCAAAGGCGCTAACGCTCATCAAGGGTTTTAAAATATCTCGCAGATTTAGCAAATTTTGCAGATTAGAATTGTAGTTAAAAGCAATATTGTCATTCCGTAGGAATCTAGACTGTTGAGATTCCTAAGGAATGACAAAATGGTGTTTTTATCTGTCTTGCTGATTGGATGACAAATCCCCTAGCCCCGATTGCAGTGGAAATCCTTTTTTGCGTTTACTGAAAGTTATATTTAGAGGGAAATCGTCGTGCAAAAAAGATTGCAACGGAAAGCGGGATTAAGCTCCTAAAATATTCTACAAAATAAAAACTCCCGAATAAATCCGGGAGTTTTGTTTTATGCTTTGATGTAAAGAGCGTTTTTGATCTCTTCTTTCACTTTTTCCACTTTCGGGAACCACTCTGCAAACAATGGCGCTGAATATGGCGCTGATGCATCTGGCGTAGTAATTCTCTTGATCGGCGCATCCAAATAGTCAAATGCTTTCTGCTGAACCATATAAGTGATCTCGGTTGAGATGCTTGCAAATGGCCAAGATTCTTCAAGAATTACCAATCTGTTTGTTTTCTTAACGGATTCAAGAATTGTATCATAATCCAAAGGACGGATCGTTCTAAGGTCGATCACTTCTACAGAGATTCCTTCTTTTTCCAAATCTTCGGCAGCTTGTAAAGCCACTTTCATAATTTTACCCCAAGATACCAAAGTCACATCTTTTCCTTCTTTCTTGATGTCTGCTTTTCCGATTGGGATGTAATATTCTTCTTCTGGAATTTCCATTTTGTCGCCATACATCTGCTCAGACTCCATAAAGATCACTGGATCGTTGTCTTGGATCGCAGATTTCAAAAGGCCTTTTGCATCGTAAGGATTGGAAGGAATGATCACTTTGAGACCTGGACAGTTGGCGTACCAGCTTTCGAAAGCCTGAGAGTGTGTTGCTCCCAACTGACCTGCTGAACCTGTAGGACCACGGAAAACGATTGGGATATTCCATTGTCCACCTGTCATTTGGTACATTTTCGCAGCGTTGTTGATGATCTGATCTATCGCAACCAAAGAGAAGTTGAAAGTCATATATTCTACGATGGGACGATTCCCGTTCATTGCAGCGCCTACAGCGATTCCTGTGAAACCAAGTTCCGCAATTGGTGCATCTATGATTCTTTTTTCTCCAAACTCGTCTAGCATCCCTTTGGAAGCTTTGTAAGCTCCGTTGTATTCTGCAACTTCTTCTCCTACAAGAAAAATGGATTCGTCTTTACGCATTTCTTCGCTCATAGCTTGAGCAATTACTTCACGAAATGTATATTCTTTCATTTGTAATAATTGATTATGAAAATGTTCTTTGTTTAATTTCGAAATACAAAAGTATTAATTTTTTTATTATCTGCATAACAAAACAGGCTTCCATCTGGAAGCCTGTCATTTATCATAAGGATAAGTGCTAATTCACTTTGTGCCAAGTTTGCGTCTTAACGGCAATTCCCAGGATGATTGCTTTCACTTTCAAAACATCTCCTTCTCTTACGATTTCTGTTTTGTAAGATTTACCATCTTTAGGATTGGTGATGGTTCCGCCAGAGAATTCGTTGCCATCTTTGGCAAGACCACGGATGATTTCTAGCCCAACCAATGGTTTGTTTTTGCGATCGTCTTTGCATTTCACGCAATTGGCATTTTCCGGTTTTATCAGCAATTGAACGATTTTCCCGTTGTATTTTCCTTTAGAATCTTTGGAAATTTCTACGATAGATTTTGGTTTTCCAGTTTCATCGTCGATGGTTTTCCATTTTCCTTCTATTTGGGCAAATGAAAGAACGCTAATAAATGATAAGGCTAATGATAAAAATAATTTTTGCATTGTCTTCTATTTTTAAGTTTGTTTGTTGTTTCATGACATTATATTGTTAACGTTAAATTAACATTGATAAAAATATAAATTAATTTTAAACAAACAAGAATTATTTGCTATCCAAAGCATAAATAAAATAGAAATTATCAATTTGTCCAAATATCATTTTTTTCAATAGGATTGTCGTTATTTTTCAGCCAATTCCAAAAATTATCATTCAATGATTTTTCAGTATCTTTATCACTCAATTCTCTTCCATTGTACTTCGCTGTAACGGAGAGCCCACTGGAAGCTAACTCGGAAACCATCATTCTATATCTATGAGATGGATCTTTTAGCGTCTTCTGAATCAACTGATTCAACTGGCCTGTATTTAATGGAGTCGCAGAGGGCAAGATATTTTCATTTTTTGATTTTTCAATACCCTTAAATTTAAAAATATAATCTCCATCAGTAGACTCTATTGAAAGAATAAGACCCGGCAGTCCTGAAAACTTATATGGTCCATCAGCAAAAGCTAACTCTGGCGTATACCAAGCTTCCCAAGTTCTTTCTCCAAACTCTATTACAGCTTTTCTACAATTGTATATGGAAATCTTCTTTTCGTCATCCAAGAGTAACCATTTTGAATGGAAGTCGTATTCTGTTTTATAGTATTCCAGCATAATTGGTTTAAAGACAAAAAATCGTCCGTCGGTGTATTTTTTCTGAATATATGTATTGAATTTATCTCTCCCTCGTCCTTCAGAAGGGCCGAAAGATGAAACTTTATTCTTTGTGTCTATAAGCAGAATTACATCTTCTTTTTTCCTTAGAGTATCAGATTTTTTTGAACGAAAATCAACTTCATAAAAAACATCCAAGCTCTGCGATTTGACAGTAATTAAGTTAAAGAAAATAAATATTAGTATTATTTTTCCTCCCATTCGAATTTAATTTCTAAACCATTTCTTTCTTGCTCGGTCATTTTATTATCTGGGTTTGCCGACAACATAAGCTTTAATTCAGGAGACAAACCATATCTTAATTTAGGATACTCATTGTAATCTTTAAATTCAATTTTAGAATCCTGGAAAGGATTTTTGACAGCCTCATCCTCTTTGCTGAAGAGTAATAATTTCCAACTAAAATCTTTGTTATCATCGTAAGCTTCGTAAACAAGACCAGGTACATTATAAAACTTCCATGGACCTTGGGATATTTTAACTTTATCATCATACCAAATGGTGTAGTTTCTCCCACGAAAAGATGTGGTTGCTTTTTTAAGCTTTATCTTATCATTTATTTTAACGTCTTTTGTCAAAGTCCATTTCATAACTGGTTTTTTATCTACAAAAAAACTTTGTTTATCTTGAATGATATCGTCAATATAAATATTTGTTTTTGAATCCGAATATTGTTTATATTGGTGTTTCAATCGGGATACCACATACTGAGAAGAACTTTTTTCATTAAGTCCATAGTCCACCGTGTACAGCTTGACATCTTTATTTATCAAAAGTTTTGCTGGGAAGCGTGAAAATGTGTGAAATTCTTTACGATCTACAGTATAAGAATAATCTGCTACATAGGTTTGCGCCAGTATATAAACATTTGAAAGAAAAAGTATGATAAAATATTTTTTCATATTAATTTTTATTAAAAAAAGAACCTGCGTTTAAGCAGGTTCATTGTTTATACTACCCGATACCCATTTCTTTGATTGTCTGCTGTAACACTCTAATATTTTTAAGGTTACAAGCAGCTTCATTTTCTACCCAATATATATTGTAACTCACTACAGTGACACTTCCATCAGCGTTTGTTCTTTTTACCCAAACCTCACACATTATAGAAGAAGTATCAGTATTTTGAGAGATTTGACTCTCTGTAATTTCTTTTGGGGAAACAGAAATTACATCAGGCTGTTTCGCACTAAATAAACCCGCAACCCCTAAAGTTGCAATAATAAATAATTTTTTCATTGTAAATAAATTTTAATGTTATCTGTGTTTAAACTTGATGCGCATTTAGCTTGAACTTTCCAAATAAAAAAAAAAAAAAAAGACAAAAGCAAATTTTTTTTCAAAAAAAACACCAACAAACATTAAAAAAAACATTATGTTAAATGAATATAAAAAAATAATAATCGCTTATTTATGTGATTAATATAATTTTCTACTAATCACCCGATCCATATAATCCTGATACCAGGCTTTTGTTTTTTCGATGCCGAGTTTTTGTTCTGGATTAAGGTTTTTGCTGATAAGATTTTTTGACAAGGCTAAATCGGTTTTGTCATAGATTCCCGTCACTTCTTTTCCATCGAAAACATAAACATAATTTCCAATCAAAATTTGCTCATTGATAGAATCGGAATGGATGATCATATAATCTTCAGTCTTGTCCGAAACCAAACTTCTGCCCCAACTTCTGATTTTTTTGTTATATCCAATCAAATCTGCCAAAGTTGGATAGATGTCCATTTGCTGCGCAAATCTGTCATCAACGCCTTTCAGATTATATTTTGGATTTGGAGAGAAAAACAAAAGTGGAATCGCAAATCGGTTCATCGCTTTTTGATATTCCTCGTAATGGATTTGATTGGTGTGGTCCGCCGTTATCACAAAAATCGTGTTCTGATACCAAGATTGCTTACTCGCAGTTTCAAAGAATTTCTTCAAAGCATAATCTGTGTATTGAATTGGAATGTGGATTTGCAATGGCCCCGATTTGAATTTATTCTGATATTTCTCCGGAACTTTGAACGGATCGTGAGAAGAAGCAGAAAACATTGTGGACATAAACGGTTGCTTCTTTCCAATGCTCTTCGCAAAATACTGAAAAAATGGCTCATCCCAAATCGCCCACATTCCGTCGAAGTCCTTGTCATTATTATATTCGTTCTTTCCGAAATAATGTTTGAATCCCAAAATATTCCCGAAACCTTGAAAACCCATCGAGCCATTTGGCGCGCCGTGATAGAAACTCGTATCATAACCCAAATCATTACAAACAGAAACAATCGATTGGATTTTTTGATTGGAATAAGGAGAACTCGTGAAAGCATCCGTCAAACTCGGGATTCCGGCAAGAACCGAACTCATCCCGTGGATGGATTGTCTTCCGTTCGCATAAGCATTAGTAAAAATCAAACTTTCATTAGCCAAACTGTCGAGAAATGGCGTGTAGGAGACAAAATCTTTGATGTTCGTATTTTTATTAAAAGCGCCAGAATATTCTTTCCCAAAACTTTCCATAATGAAAATCACAACATTTGGTTTCTCTTCAACTTTCCGAATGTATAATTTATAAGGTTTGATTTCTTTCTCAATGAACTTCTCATCCACAAAATGAACGAGCTTAAAATTATTGGTACCGATGGTTCTAAAAAACGAGAAAACACTGTTGAGAACGAGATTTCCCTGCAATGGATTGCTGACGTGTTTATTCGCATC
Organism: Chryseobacterium sp.; assembly: GCA_017989575.1. Taxonomy (GTDB): domain Bacteria; phylum Bacteroidota; class Bacteroidia; order Flavobacteriales; family Weeksellaceae; genus Epilithonimonas. Next base: position 2,347 of record JAGNPP010000070.1, on the reverse strand, counting down.
AACCAAGTTTATCGGTCTGGTAGAATGTTTGAAATCGCCACGGATTCCACCGACAACCAAAAGCGCAGTCACGCACAAAATCGCAACAGATGACGTAAAATATTTGATTAAATTTTTAGGGTTCTCCTCTTCCACTTTTATTTTTTTGTAAAGAAAAATCCACAAAAGAATAATTAAAATAAAAGAAATAATCACAAACGGATTCTGCAAAACCGCATTCAGAAAGACTTTCCCAATATTACTTTCATTCTGCGCAACAGAAAACGCTGCCGAAGTCAATCTCGCTTGGCTGAATCTGTAATAAATAATGTCGCCAAAGTTGAAAGCGTACGTAATTCCATTCGTGATGAAGTACCAAAAAAACAGAAATTTCTGATAATTTTTTTTAGTATTAATGACAATCGGGATGATACTCAACAGAATAAAAACTGAGTTCACATAAAGAATCGCAGTCGTGTCAAACGCAGTTCCGTAATAGGAAAGCTTGAAATATTCCAAAACCCCATCGACTTTCACCAATTCTTGATTGAAAAACCAAAACAAGAATCTCGCAATTTGATAAAAGAAAAACACCAAAAAAAGTCTGTAAACCAAAGCAAAAACTTCTTGCCCTCTAAAATTCTTCATTCTGCAAAATTACGAAAAGTGGGAAGCCAAAAGATAGAAGATGGAAGTTTTTCTGCACACCTGAAAAACTTCCGTCTTCCAACATCCATCCTCCAACTATTTTCCTATTTTTGTGATATGAATTTCATCAAAAACAACCTTGCCAACGCATTTACTTTAGGGAATCTTTTCTCGGGCTGTGTTGGGATTGTTCATCTCCTTTCCGGCGATTATCAAACGACTGCGATTTGCATTATTATCTCATTAGTTCTCGATTTTTTCGATGGTTTCATTGCAAGAGCTATGAATTCCAGCAGTAATTTGGGTGGACAATTGGATTCTTTGGCAGATATGGTAAGTTTTGGATTTTTGCCTGGTATTACAATTTATGTAGCATTGGAACACTTGACACTTTCTGGTCTTCCCGCATTTATTCCTTGGATAAAATATCTAGGTTTTATCATCACACTTTTTTCTTGCCTCAGATTGGCGATTTTCAATTTGGATGATGATCAGAAATATTATTTCAAAGGTTTGAATACGCCAAGCAACACGATTTTGATTTTCGGATTGTTTTACGCTTTCAAAGAAACTGGCGCTTTTAGTTTCCTTTTCGAAAATGAAATTTACTTATTAATTTTGACCGTTGTTTCTTCTTGGCTTCTAATCAGTCCAATTAAGATGATTGCGATGAAATTCAAATCAAAAAAATTAGAAGATAATTACCCAAAACTAGCTTTATTAATTGGGGGAATTTTGATTTTATTAATATTCAAAACAGTCGGAATTCCTTTAATCATCATCTATTACATTTTGATTTCATTGATATTTCAAAAACAGCTAAAGTAGTCGGAAGACGGAAGTCAGATATCCGAAGTTTTTAAAATCGTAACATTATAAAAATATTTCTCGCAGATTTAGCAAATTTTACAGATTTATTTTTAGAAAAATCTGCTTAATCAGCCAAATCTGTGAGAACAATCATTCATCAACAATCATTTATTATTTATGAATCTCAAACTATATAAACCACTTTGCGTTTTCGATCTGGAAACGACGGGAACCAACGTTGGAAAAGACAGAATCGTGGAAATCTGCATCTTGAAAGTCAATCCAGATGCATCCCGAGAAAGCAAGACCTGGAAAGTGAATCCAGAAATGCCCATCCCAAAAGAATCCTCCGCCATCCACGGAATTTACGATGAAGACGTTGTGAACGCGCCAACTTTCAAAGACATCGCTCCGAAAATTCTGGAAATGATTTCAGGATCAGATTTGGGAGGTTTCAATTCCAACCGTTTTGATGTGCCACTTTTGGCAGAAGAACTTTTGCGTGCAGGTTTGGATTTCGATTTGAGTAAATTCAAATTAGTAGATGCACAAACCATTTATCACAAAATGGAACCGAGAAATCTTTCTGCCGCGTACAATTTCTATTGTCAAAAAACTTTGGAAAACGCACACTCTGCGGAAGCTGATGTTTTGGCAACCTTCGAAGTTTTGGATGCGCAAGTTGGACATTACGCAGACTTACCAAAAGAAGTTGCTGGCTTAAGTGAATTCTCTTTCCACAGCAAGTTTGCGGATCTGGCCGGAATGATTCATTTCAATGAAAAAGACCAGGAAATTTTTGCCTTCGGGAAATATAAAGGTCAAGTTGTGAAGGAAGTTTTCCAGAAAGACATTGGTTATTATGGCTGGCTTCAAAGCGCTGATTTTCCGCTTTACACTAAGAAGATAT
>JAGNPP010000302.1 GCA_017989575.1 Chryseobacterium sp. | reverse complement strand
TGTAGAGATGTTGGCCGAAAAAATCATCAAAGGAAGTTCTGGGATTTGGGGCGACGTGCCAATGCCGGCGCACAACGGAATGAGCAAAGAAAATGCGAAATATATGGCGAAATATATTTTATCTTCGAAATAATGACCGAAAAATCCAGCCTTCATCCCAGAAATATCCACCGCAATTCCTACGACTTCGAAGAATTGATTGTCTCAGTTCCCGAACTCAAACATTACGTTTTCAAAAATGACTACGATACTTTGACGATTAATTTCAGTCTTCCACAAGCTGTAAAATTACTCAACAAAGCCTTGCTTTTGAAATATTACAATGTCAAAAATTGGGATATTCCGGAAGGCAATCTTTGTCCGCCAATTCCTGGTCGTGCAGATTACGTTCATTATTTGGCGGATTTATTGGCAGAAGAAAATGGTGAGATTCCAACTGGAAATTCAGTGAAAGGTTTGGATATAGGAACGGGCGCCAATCTCGTTTATCCGTTGATTGCCAATAGTTCATACGGTTGGGAAATATTGGGAACCGATATTAACAAAGATTCGCTTGAAAACGCACAGAAAATTTTAGATAACAATTCTGAATTATCAGAAAATATCCATTTGAAATTCCAACCAAATTCTGACTTTATTTTTAAAAATATCTTATCTTCTGAAGACAAATTCACATTCTCGATGTGCAATCCGCCTTTCCACGAATCTGCAGAAGACGCCCTACAAGGCAATCGCAGAAAAACCAAAAATTTGAGGAATAACAAAGTTCAAAAACCGATTCTCAACTTCGGCGGAAACCAGTCAGAACTTTGGTGCGAAGGTGGCGAGGAAGCGTTCATTAAGAAAATGATAACCGAAAGTGTCCAGTTCAAGTCACAGGTTTTGTGGTTCACCACTTTAGTTTCCAAAAAAGACAACCTCCACCAGCTGACAACTTTGCTGAAAAACCTCAATGTTCCGAAATTCAAAACCATAGATATGGCGCAAGGTCAAAAGATCAGCCGGATCTTGGCTTGGTCATTTGTCCCGACAGAAAGTAGGAAAGATTGGCTTTAGATTAATAAAAAATTTGGGCAGCTTTTCCGCCTTCCGTTCCCAATCTTTTTGCCCTAGCTTTTCCAGCCGCAAAAAAGGATTTCCACTCAAGTCGGGCTGCAGTTTTCAGTACAAATCACCAGTTTGCATAATATCCAATTTTGCCATTCCGCTTCAAAACCCCAAGGGTTTAATCTCAGCAGCCGTAAGTGAAACGTATGGTGCACGCAAAAAATACTCAAAATAGTTTCAATAAGTTCAAAAAAAACTTAGCGGACTTTGCGTTCAAAAAAATCCAATAAGTTTTCTTTTGTGCCTTTTGTGGTTCACCCAAAATTTAACTTCCATAAACATTTTAAAATCACTATTTTTGCAATTCCAAAAAATTGAATTAAAATGTCATTATCAGAACAGGAAATTATCCGTCGCGAAAAATTGCAAAAACTGACCGACCTGGGAATCGATGCATTCCCGGCCGCTGAATACAAAATCACTGATTCCACAAAATCTATAAAACAGAATTTCGAAGAAGGGAAAAAGGTGGTGATTGCTGGGAGATTGATGTCAAGAAGAATTCAGGGAAAGGCGAGTTTTGCAGAATTGCAGGATTCCGAAGGTAAGATCCAGGTTTATTTTAACCGGGACGAGATCTGTACTGGTGAAGACAAAACTTTATACAACGAGGTTTACAAACATCTTCTTGACATCGGTGACATCATCGGTGTAGAAGGTGAATTGTTCAACACGCAAGTTGGTGAGATGACTGTTAAGGTGACCAATTTTCAGATCTTGACCAAGACACTTCGTCCACTTCCTCAGCCAAGAACTGACGAAAATGGCGTAGTGCACGATGCGTTCAACGATGCAGAATTGCGTTACAGACAGCGTTATGTAGATCTGATCGTGAATCCTAACGTTAAAGAAACTTTCGTTAAGAGAACAAAAATGTACACTGCAATGCGTCAGTTTTTCAACGATGCTGGTTATATTGAAGTTGAAACTCCTGTTTTACAGGCTATTCCTGGCGGTGCTGCGGCAAGACCTTTTATTACGCATCACAATGCTTTAGATATTCCTTTGTACCTAAGAATTGCTAACGAATTATATCTGAAAAGACTCATTGTCGGCGGATTTGACGGTGTTTACGAATTCTCAAAAAACTTCAGAAATGAAGGGATGGACAGAACGCACAACCCAGAATTTACAGTGATGGAAATCTATGTTGCCTACAAAGATTATTACTGGATGATGGATTTCACAGAAAGAATGATAGAGCATTGCGCAATTGCAGTGAACGGAACTACGAAAGCCAAATTTGGTGACCAAGAAATTGATTTCAAAGCACCTTATGCAAGAGTTTCTATGACAGAAGCGATTCAAAAATATACCGGTTTTGATATCACTGGAAAGTCTGAGCAGGAATTATTCGACTTCGCAAAATCTATCGGAATTGAAGTTGATGAAACAATGGGTAAAGGGAAATTGATCGATGAGATCTTTGGTGAAAAATGTGAAGGCAACTTTATTCAGCCAACTTTCATTACCGATTATCCAGTAGAAATGTCACCTTTGACCAAAAAACACAGAAGTCAGGATGGTTTGACGGAACGTTTCGAACTCATGGTTTGCGGTAAAGAAATCGCGAATGCTTATTCTGAATTGAATGATCCGATCGATCAAAGAGAACGTTTCGAAGACCAATTGAAATTAGCTGAAAAAGGTGACGATGAAGCGGGACAATTTATCGATGAAGATTTCTTGAGAGCTCTTGAATACGGAATGCCGCCAACATCTGGTATGGGAATCGGAATGGATAGATTGATTATGTTCCTGACCAATAATGCGTCAATCCAGGAAGTTCTTTTCTTCCCACAAATGAGACCTGAAAAAGTAGTTCCAAAAGTGGAATTGGGAGAAGATGAAAAAGTAATCCTTGAGGTTCTTGGCTCTCAAGAATCGCCATTTGAACTTAACGAAGTGAAAACCCGTTCCCAACTTTCCGGTAAGAAATGGGATAAGGCCTCCAAAACTTTGACCAAAAATAATTTGGTAAAAGTTGATAAAATTGATGAGGTTTTGTGGATGAAATTAGTTTAATAAATTAATCAAAATATTACCAACCCTGCTTGTAAAAGTGGGGTTTTTTATTGGATTTACACTAAAGTGTTTTAAAGTTCTGTAATTTGATAATTCATTATGTGATTGTTGCGGTTTTTATTTTCATCATAATTTTTATTTATTTTAAACATAGTCCTAGTTTTTCTGATGTTGGATTTAAAATAAATTAAGGCACCTACATACAATTTGACACCATAGATTTTAATTAAAAATTATTTTGTTTTCTTTGGTTCAATATTAAAGATTGTATTAAATGCTTCTTTAATAG
>JAGNPP010000069.1 GCA_017989575.1 Chryseobacterium sp. | reverse complement strand
GCGGTTACGGAACCATTACCGGGCAAGGGAACGGACAAGGCGGTCGTGAACACGGTCACAAATGCGACCAACTTCCAGGAAACAGAGACATCGAAAATCCCGAACATCGAAAATTTGTTGCCAATGTTTGGGGAATCAAAGAAGAAGATATGCCCGGAAAAGGTTTAAGTGCCTACGAAATTATTGAGGCGATTAACCGAGGCGAGATTAAAGGTTTACTTTCAATTTGTTTTAATCCTTTGGTTTCTTTGCCAAACAACAGTAACGTTCGTGCAGCATTAGAAAAATTAGAGTTTTACGCCGGAATTGATTTCTTTTTATCAGAAACTTTGCGCCACGCCAACATTATTCTCGCTGGTTCTTTGCAGGAAGAGGAAGAAGGAACAACAACTTCTGCGGAAGGTCGCGTCATCAGAATCCGTGCAGTGGTTGACCCACCGGGAAAAGCTAAGCGAGACAGCGAAATTTTAATGGAGCTCGCCAGAAGATTAGGCCAAGGTGATAAATTTAATTATAAAAACAGCGAAGAAACTTTTAATGAATTAAGAGTTGCATCCAGAGGAAGCGCCGCAGATTATTACGGAATTACCTACGAAAGAGTAGAAAAAAATCTCGGAATTTTCTGGCCTTGTCCAACCGAAGACCATCCCGGAACACCGAGACTTTGGGAAGACAAAGTTTTCAATACAAACGATAAAAAAGCGCATTTCAACCCAACGCCTTATAAAAAACCAACTGAAGAACCAGATGAAGATTATCCTATTGTGTTGACGACGGGTAGAGTTGTAAGCCAATATTTAAGCGGTTCACAAACCCGTAGAATTGGGAAATTGGTTGATTTGTATCCGGAACCTTTGCTGGAAATTCATCCAAAATTGGCAGCAAAATATGGCATCGAAGAAAATGATTTGGTTAAAGTTTCTACAAGACGTGGAAGCGCATTATTTCCTGCAAATGTGGTGGAGACCATCAGACAGGACACTGTTTTCATCCCTTATCATTGGGGCGGAGTGAATTCTGCAAACCAATTAACCATCGATGCTTTGGACCCGGTTTCAAAAATTCCTGAGTTTAAAGTTTGTGCCTGCAAAGTGGAAAAAACAGGACGTAAAAAAGGAGAAAATTCAGAAGAATTTGCCAACCAAAGTAGAGATATTCAATATTAAATTTTAAAAAATTATGGCGGAGCAATTTGAAAAATTTAATGATATGGAGTTCTTCGTGGATATGCAGCGATGCATTGGCTGTCACGCGTGCGAGATGGCTTGTGCAGAGTGTGAAACCAACGGAGAAACCTCAATGATTCATATTCATTATGTTGACAGAGCAGAGACGATTCAGACTACAGTTCAGGTTTGTATGCACTGCGAAGACCCTATTTGCGCAAACGTTTGTCCGGCAGACGCAATCACAAAAGATGAATACGGAATCGTGCACACAGCAGATACTTCCAAATGCATCGGTTGTGCCAATTGCGTCATCGGTTGTCCGTTCGGCGTTCCAAAGATTCCGGATCAAAGCGCAATGTTGATGATGAAATGCAATATGTGCTACGATAGAACAAGTACTGGACTCAAGCCAATGTGTGCAACAGTTTGTCCGAGTGGCGCATTAACCTTTGATACCAGAGAAAATGTGGCGAAGAAAAGACCAAACAGTTCACCTGTCAACCGCTTTATTTTCGGGAAAGAAGTCGTGAATACCAAAGTGAATATCATGATGCCGAAAGGCAGCGAAGAATTAAAAGTTTTTTAATCATAATACAATGTCAGAAGATAATAAAAAAATCCCCGCCTGGAAAGCCGATTTTCCCATCAAAAAACGAGAAGCAGCCTACGTTTCCCGCAAAGAATTCATCAAACTCATCACCTTTTTCTCTGGGACTTTAGCATTGGCAAATGTTGCGATTCCGGTGTTCAATCATTTCAAAAAAGAGGAAAAACTCGGCGAATATTTCGTGGGATTGACCACCGACCTCAATGTTGGTGGTATGCGGACTTTCTACATCAACGAAGACCACAGAAATCCCTATATGCTCATCAGATTAGCCGAAGACAAATGGAAAGTTTTCGAGCAAAAATGCACACATCTTTCGTGTTCTGTCCTATACAATCACGATGAAAAAGTGATAGAATGTCCTTGTCATCATGGTTTTTTCAATCCGGATGATGGTTCTGTCATTCAAGGTCCGCCACCAAGACCGCTTCCACAATTGACGGTTGTTATCAAAGAAGATAAAATTTTCGTGACAGATTTCATCAAAGAAGCCAAGGAAACAAACGGTCACGGATAAAACGATATTTAATTTGGCAACTATTTCCGTCTTAAGTCCCCGCTTTTTTGCAAATTTCCCGAGGCTTTTCCCAAGTTAAAATTCACAAAAAGAGCTCGGTTCAAGCCGGGTTGCAATCATTCGAAGGTTCTAAATAAACTATAAAAATAACAAAATGTCAATACGAAAGAAACCCATCAAAAAAGTAACCTTCCGCGTCAACGAAATGTTGGTTGCCATCATCAGCATTTACATATTGTTGGTCAGTATGCAGATGTGGCTTTTGTTTGGAACCATCAACAAAGCTTTAGACAAAGAACATATCGATTTTGCGTGGTATTCCGCAATCGGTTCTGTTGTGATATTTCTCTGTACCATTTTCTTTTTGAGATATGTACCCGATATTCCGACCGGACAAATCAAAAATTCAGAAGCCGAAAACGATGACAAAGCCTACTGATTTACTCGATTCCTTCGGGCGAAAACACGATTATCTCCGACTCTCGATTACCGATAGTTGCAATTTCCGATGTCTGTATTGTATGCCCGATGAACCGTTCAAAAGTACACCTTCCATCGAGTTGATGAACAGTCAGGAAATTTTCGAAATTTCTAAAATTTTCGTTCAACAATTTAATATCAATAAAATCAGAATTACAGGTGGCGAACCTTTGGTAAGAACCGATTTTGAAACCATTATTCAACAAATTTCTACCTTGGATGCGCGTATTGGAATTACAACCAACGGCGTTTTGCTTCATAAATATTTTGATTTATTTGAGAAATGTGGCGTCAGAAATCTCAATATCAGCATCGATTCTCTTGATCGGGAAAAATTCAAATATATTACGAAAAGAGACCTTTTTCAAACGGTTTGGGACAATATAAAAGAAAGCATAAAACGTGGATTCAATGTAAAACTAAATGTTGTTGTGATGCGAGGTTTCAATGAGGACGAAATCCCTGAATTTATCGCACTCTCTCATCATTATCCCATAGAGTTGAGGTTTATAGAATTTATGCCATTTACAGGAAATTCTTGGGAGAAAAATAAAGTCATTCCCATTTCAGAAATGCTCACCTTGGTTTCAGAACATTTTACTTACGAAAAGGTGGCAGACGGCAAGAATGATACCTCCAGAAAATACAGAATTAATAAAGAAAGTAAAGGTGTCTTTGGTTTGATTTCTACAATGAGCAACTCCTTTTGCGCTGGTTGCAATCGAATCCGTATCACATCTGACGGAAAAATGAAAAACTGTTTGTTTGGTGCCGATGAATTCGATTTGTTAAAATCTTTTAGAAATAATGAAAATGTAACCGAACTCATCCAACTCGGAATCATCAAAAAACACAAAGAAAAAGGCGGACAGTTCTCCGAAATGGAAAATGTAAACAACCAGAAAATCATCAACAGAAGTATGATAAAAATTGGCGGATAAAAATTTTGCCAACCGATAGGATAAAAAAAACATAACCATAAGATTTCAAACAATTCATTAGTAATTACCAATGAAAAAATTAACCAATTTGATTACGATTGTGATGATTGCAATCACAATGTTACAATGCAAAAAATCTGAAGCAACCAATACAGCGAACGATAATTCTGCAAAAACTTCTCAAAAACATTCTGAAGAAAAAGAAAACCATAAACACGACGAGAAAGATGATTTAAAATATGTGAGTAAAGAAATAAAAGTAACGGGGGATGTCTTAACACCATTGACTTTAACGGTGGATTCTTTGAAAAAAATGAAAGTCGTAGAACTCAAAGATTTCAAAATTGTTTGCCAGAAAGGATTGACAAAAGACAGCGTAGAATCTACAAAAGGAGTTTTGCTAACCGACATTTTGGAAAAAGCAAAAATCGCACAACAAGAGCATAAAGACCGCAATTTCTACATTGTTGCAAGAGCTTCAGACGATTACAAAGCCACATTTTCTTGGGCAGAATTATTCAACAATCCGACTGGCGAAAAAGTATTTGTATTATTTGAGCAAAACGGAAAACCGCTGAAAGAAAAAGGAGAAATGATTTTAGTAAGTATGACTGATGCCAAAACCGGTCCACGCCATGTCAAATGGCTGAAAAGCATCGAAGTAACCCGCGTGAAATAATTCGAAATTGTGTAAGAAATGACCTTTAAGACTTCCATCATCAAACATTCAACACTCATCAAAAATGAACCATTTCATCTCCGTTTCCGAAGCTAAAAAAATAATCGAAACACAAATTTTCCGTACAGAAAAAGTGACGCTCCCAATTTTAGATGCACAAGGTTCTTACACCTCAGAACCGATTTTTGCAACATTAGATGTTCCGTCTTTCGACAATTCTGCGATGGATGGTTACGGATTTCGATTTGAGGATTTGGAAGATTTTTCAGAATTAAAAGTCACTGAAATCATTCCTGCTGGGATTTCGAAAAACGATTTTATTTTGAGTAGAGGAGAAGCGGTGCGCATTTTTACGGGAGCAAAAATTCCTAATGGTGTCGATACCGTGATTATGCAGGAAAAAACAAGCAGAATTGACGACAGAATAAAATTAAATGATGATGAAATTTCAAAAGAAAAAAATATTCGTTTGAAAGCTTCTCAAACCAAAATCGGAACAAAAATAATTGAAGAAAATACGTTGGTCAATCACGCAGTCATCGGGTTTTTAGCAGGATTTGGAATTGAGAAAATAGCCGTTCACAAAAAATTAAAAATCGGATTTCTCTATACGGGAAATGAATTGGTGGAAATAGGGAAACCACTTCTGGAAGGGGAAATTTACAATTCTAACACCTACACGCTTCAATCGGCTTTGGCAGAAATTAATCATCAGTTTTCGTTCACTAATCACGTTGAAGATACGGAGGAAGCGACTTTTTCTGCTATAAAAAAAGGCTTAGAAACTGTGGATGTTTTATTGATTACAGGCGGAATTTCTGTAGGAGATTATGATTATGTGAAACCCGCTTTGGAAAAAATAGGTGTTTCAGAATTATTTTACAAAATCAAACAAAAACCCGGAAAACCTTTGTATTTCGGAAAAGTTGAAGAGAAATTTGTTTTTGCGTTGCCCGGAAATCCAGCTTCTGTTTTTTCCTGCTATCATCAATATGTGAAGCCGTTTTTGCTCGGTTGCATTGGACGAAAAGAGTTTGATGAAGAACAAGATTTGGGCATTTCAGAATCTTTTGCAAAGAAAAAAAACAAAGAGCAAACCCAGTTTCTGAAAGCTTTTTACGCAAAAGGAAAAGTACAAATTCTCAATGCGCAGGAATCTTATAAAATGGATTCTGTAGCACAAGCCAACTGTCTGGTGGAATTTGCTGAAGGCGAAACAGAAATCAACATCGGAGAAAAAGTCAAAATATGGAAAGTCTGAAAATCAAAGGCAGAATCTGGATTGAAACCGAATCCGGACTGAAAATCGGCATCGGAAGAGCTAGGCTTTTGGAGCAAATCGATGAGTTGGGTTCCATCACAGAAGCTTCAAAAATTTTGAAAATTCCGTATCGAAAAGCGTGGGGAATTGTGCGGGACATCAACGCCAATTCGTCCAAAGAAATCGTCATCAAAGAAGCGGGCGGGAAATCCGGCGGAAAAAGTTCACTCACAGAATACGGAAAAAAAATTGTAAAAAAATTCAAAACAGCCGAGGAATGTTTTATGAAATTTTCTGAAGATGAGATGTTTGATGTTCCAAAATTTTAAATAAAATAAAAAAATGCAAGCCATCATTTTAGCAGGAGGCAAAAGTTCCAGAATGGGACAAGATAAAGCCTCGATGATTTTGGGCGGAAAAACCGTGATACAGCACGTTATCGATAATTTGTTTTTTGTTTTTGAAGAGATTTTTATTTCAGGAAATCATAATAATTATCCAATTTCGAAGGGTATTATTAAAGATGTTACGACACAAAAAGGTCCCATTGGTGGAATTCGCTCCGCCTTAGAATTTTGCCAGGAAGATATTTTTGTTTGCAGTTGCGATATGCCCTTCGTTTCTTCAGATTTAATTAAAAATATTCTTCAAAAAAAAATAGAAAACAGAATCAATGTCGTGCGTTTTGGCGAAAAATTGTATCCGGTTTTAGGCATTTATCCTTTTTCTATTCTTACAGATTTAAAGAAAACCATCGAAAGCGGAAACCTCAGAATGATTAGCTTTCTGGAACAACAAAACGCTCATTACATCGATTTAGAAGACAGTTTTGAGCATCAGCTTTTAAATATAAATACGCCGGAAAACTTCCGGAATGCAGAAATTATATTCAACAACAATTTATACAAATGAATAAGAATTATGCAGTGGCAGGAGCAATTCTGCTATCATTAAACGTGTACGCACAGGAAAAAACTAAGGTGGATTCCTTAAATAATTATTACGAAATCCAGGAAGTAAATATCTTGGGAAAAGAAAAAAATGAAGGCCCAATTCACAAGATTGATGCGCAGTTGATTAAGGATTTTAATAAAACGAATGTTGTAGATGCAGTCAATCTTTTGTCCGGAGTGAGTATTACGCAAATAGGTGCTAGAAATGAGGGAAGTATTGTTGCTGAGAAAACCTTTTTGAATTTCACAGGATATTATTACACTTATTACAATAAAATGAAGCAATATGATGACGATCAATATTCTTTGCTTAATAAAAACTTGTCATTTTCAAGTGTTTACGATGATTATTCTTTAGGTGGAATTTTAAATTTAACAACCGAAGTGATTAAAAATAATGTCATCACGCTTTCTGTTAATGATAAATTTGATTCTCATACAGAATATAACGAAGAAATTTTGGCGAACAAATCAACCGGACAAAAATTCAAAACTGGTGAACCTGAACAAAATTACAGAGATAATACGTTTTATGTTGGTTTAGAGGATGTTGTGACCATTAATTCATTTATAAAAACGGTGGTTGGAGCTTCTTATAATTCAAGAAATAATATTAAAGCTCAGGAATACGGAACTCATTATGAGTCCGGAGAAAAAAATATATTGTACGATTTTCCGAAAGGTTCTGATAATACATTCGATTACAAATGTGGATTATTGTAGAACCACTTAAAAATCATTCAGTTACGGTTTCTGCTTCCAAAAGGTCAAGATTTGCTTCCCAAAAAGAGCGATATTCCAGCCGATTCGGAAGTCAGGTTCCCAATCCGGATTTGAAATCAGAATACACTTGGGCTTACGATGTCACGTATTCTGCGAAAGTGGGGAACAAATTCAATTATGAAGTTTCGGGTTTCATCAACAATATTAAAGATGCCATTTTTGCCAGAACTGTAGGGACTTTAGACAACAGAAATCCCATCTGTCAAAACGTTAATATTGGGAAGGCAGTTTTCCAAGGTTATGAATTGGCATTTGGCTAAAATCCAATTAAAAATGTGACTCTGGGAGCCAATTACAGCTACATCGATATGAAAGATAAAACGGAAAGAAGCAACGAAAAATTTACCGACGTTCCGAATCATAAAATGATGGCTTATACCAAATTAGAAGTTCCAAGATTACGCTCGACGCTCAACGTCAATATGGAATTTTACGGAAAAAGATACACGACCAGCACAGGCGAACAAGCTCCGCAATTTACCTTGGTTAATGCAAAATTATCGGTAAATATTGTCAAAGGAGTCAACTTCGATTTGGGTGTTAGAAATTTATTTGACAAAAATTATTACCTTTCTTACGGCTATCCAAAAGAGGGCAGAAACTTCATCACAGCAGTGAATTATCATTTTTAAATTTAATTAAAATGAAACTAAAAATATTTGGAAAACTGACCGATATTTTCAACGGAAACGAATACGATTTGGATTCTGAAAACGTAACGTCTGTTTCAGAATTAAAAGTAAAACTCTTCGAAAAATTCCCAGAATTGAAAGAATCAACTTTTTTAATTATCGTAAACGGCGTGAAAGCAAACGATAGCAAAATCATTTCCATACCATCAGAAATTGCTTTGTTACCGCCATATTCGGGAGGTTAAAATTTAAAATTATGATGAATTTAGAAAGATACAACAGACAAATCATCCTTCCGGATTTTGGGATTTCTTCGCAAGATAAATTGTTGAATTCTTCTGTGTTGGTGGTTGGTTCGGGAGGTTTGGGTTGTCCTGCGCTTCAGGTTTTGGTTTCTTCGGGAATTGGGAAAATCGGGATTGTAGATTTTGATGTGGTTGAAATTCAAAATCTGCATCGCCAGTTTTTGTTTGATGAAAAAGATATTGGTTTCCCCAAAGTTATCGTTGCCGAAAAACATCTGAAAAACAGAAATTCCGAAGCCGAAATTGAAATTTTTAATGAGCGCATAACGACCGGAAATGTTATTCATTTAATTGAAAATTACGACATTATTGTAGATTGCACCGACAATTTTACAACCCGATATCTACTGAATGATGCTTGCTTTTTGATGAAAAAACCTTTGGTCTATGCATCGATTTTTCGGGATGAAGGTCAGGTTTCGGTTTTTAATGTGGAAAAGGAAAATCAAGTGACCAATTATCGTGACCTTTTCCCGATTCCGCCCAATCAAAATGAAGTTCCGACTTGCAATGAGGCGGGAGTTTTGCCGTCGCATTCGGCTGTTATCGGGACTTTTCAGGCGAATGAAGTCATCAAATTAATAACCAGCTCTCCCGAAACTCTAATTCACCAATTATTGATTTTTAATACCAAAAATTATCAATCAATGACAATTAATTTTAATGAAAATCAAGAAAAATCGGGACCAAAAACTATTGAAGAATTTCAAAACTTTGATTATAACGAGTTTTGTAATCTTAATAAAAATGATGAAATAAGTTCGTTTTCAGAGCTTCAATTGTTTTTAAATCAAGAGGATAGCATTTTGATTGATGTGAGAGAAGCCGATGAGCAACCGAGAATTTTATCATTAAAAATCTTAGAATTTCCTTTAGTTTCATTAGAAGAAAATTTAAATCAATTCAATTCCTATAAAAATCTCTGTTTCGTTTGCGCATCTGGAATCAGAAGCAAAAAAGCATTAGAAATCGCAAAAAATCATTTTCCGGAAAAGGAAATCAAGCATTTTCCAGCCGGAGCAAAATCAATTTTAAAATGAAAAAAATCAAAAATATCTTTATTGAAGGTCCCATCAATCCAGCATTTGTTGCGGAAAGTATCACCAAACACACGGTGAAAACCAACATTGGCGGACACAGTATTTTCCTTGGTCAAATTCGAGAAGATGTGATGGATGATAAAAAAGTTCAGTCGATAGAATTCACCACTTATCAAGAAATGGCGCTAGAAAAAGCCCACGAAATCCATGAAGAAATCATTACAAAATACGGTTTGACTTGCGCTCATATTTATCATTCTCTAGGAAATATTAAGGTCGGAGAAATTTGTCTTTTCGTTTTCACTTCTGCGCCACATCGGAAAGAAGCCATCAATGCTTGCGACGAAATGGTGGATAGAATTAAGAGAGAAATTCCGCTTTGGGGAAAGGAAATTTTTGAAGACGATTCGCATTCTTGGAAAGAAAATAAGTAATTTTTTTCAATTTATATTTTTATCAAATTCATTAAAATAATTTAAAAATAGTAGATAATGGTTAATATTACTCATAAAAATAACACACTCAGAAAAGCAATTGCTGAAGCCGTTCTCAGCGTGAGTTCGCAGGAAACAATCGATGCGATTGTGAACAACAAAGTTCCTAAAGGAAATGTTTTCGAAATGTCAAAAACAGCTGGATTATTCGGAGCGAAAAAAACCAGCGACATCATTCCCGATTGTCATCCGCTTCCGATAGAATTCGCATCGATTCAGTTTGAAATTAAAGATTTGGATGTTCATATTACTTCAGAAATCCACACGATTTACAAAACCGGAGTAGAAGTGGAAGCGATGCATTCGGTTTCTGTTGTAGCTTTGACGATGTACGATATGTTGAAACCCATCGACAAAAATATCGAAATCAAAAACATCAGATTGATTGAAAAGAAAGGTGGGAAATCTGACATTAAAGATTCAGGAGAAGGAATTAATGCTTCAG
>JAGNPP010000002.1 GCA_017989575.1 Chryseobacterium sp. | reverse complement strand
TTCATATTTGACAAATTACACCCGAAAAACAGAGATTGAAACCAACTTGACTTTAGAAGACATTTTCAAATTCTCAAAAGCAAAATATAAAATCCTTGTTCCTGATGAATTCGTATGTTTTTCTCCCGAAACTTTTATTGAAATCATTGATAATGAGATTTTTACGCATCCGATGAAAGGAACAATCGATGCGGAAATCGATGATGCAGAAAATATTCTAAAAAACGACCCAAAGGAAAAAGCGGAACATTACACAGTTGTCGATTTGTTGAGAAACGATTTGAGTATGGTTGCAAACAATGTTCGCGTCAAAGATTTTCAAAGAATCGATTTTATTAAAACAAAACAAAAAAATCTCCTCGCAATGAGTTCCGAAATCGAAGGCGAAATAAAACCAGAATTTCAAAACAAAATCGGTACTATTCTTCAAAAACTCTTGCCAGCTGGTTCGATTCTCGGTGCTCCGAAACCAAAAACTTTAGAAATCATCCTCGAAGCTGAGAAATATGACCGAGGATTTTACACTGGAATTGCAGGTTATTTTAACGGGAAAAATCTCGATTCCTGCGTGCTGATTCGATTTATTGAAAAGGAAAACGAAAAATTCTTTTTCAAAAGTGGAGGTGGAATCACGCACCAAAGTGACTTAACAAGCGAATACGAAGAAATGAAAAACAAAATTTATGTCCCGATTTATTGAAAGCATCAAAGTGGAAGACCAGAAAATTTTCTTGGTAGAACTTCATCAAAAAAGAATGAATGAGACATTTTCTCATTTCGAAAAGGAATGTAAAATTGACATTCACAGTCTGTTTTTAAACCTCGAGCACGACGAAGACGGCCTTTACAAATTCCGAATTGAATATGATTTGGATAATAATTTGAAAACGCAAATTGTTCCACACGCGATTTCAGAACACGATGATTTCGAATTGGTTATTGATAATGAACTTGATTATCACTTTAAGTCTGCGGACAGAACTCAGTTTCAAAAATTAAAAGAAAAAAGTGAGGCTGACGAAATTATCATCATCAAAGAAAATCAAATCACAGATACATCTTATTCCAATCTGCTTTTCTTGAAAGATAAAACCTGGTTCACGCCCAAAACTTATCTTCTGAATGGCGTAATGCGACAAAGTTTATTAGCCTCGAAAAAAATCAAAGAAATGGAAATTACGATTGATAATATTAAAGAGTATTCTCATTTTCAGCTCATTAATGCGCTCAATGATTTCGATGAAATGTTCATTTATCCGATTGAAAAAATCATCAATCTACCGAAAGAGGAAACGGATTTAATCTTTTAGAGTTTTAGTATGAAGCAGTAATAGTTACCAATCCATCTGCACAAGCTTTTCCATATAAACTCACACAATTTTCAGCCTTCGTGAACTGAATTGTTTTAATCTGTGATTCTTTTATTTGAATTGGCTCTATCTTCTCTTTATAAGAATAATAAATTACGGATCCATTTATGATTAACATTGGATTTTCCCCGAGTCTTTTGTCTTTCTGGGCTATTCTTATTTGATCTACCA
Organism: Chryseobacterium sp.; assembly: GCA_017989575.1. GTDB lineage: Bacteria > Bacteroidota > Bacteroidia > Flavobacteriales > Weeksellaceae > Epilithonimonas. The sequence continues at coordinate 27,124 of JAGNPP010000002.1, read as the reverse complement.
AATAGTATTTTGCTTCCCCTTCGTCTGGCAAAAGAAAATTTTTCTCAATAGAATTTGTTTTCCTTGCTGTACACGCGGTAAGCAATATTGCAGATATGTATAATAAAAGTTTCTTTATCATAAGTTTACTTCAAAGATTCAAAATACTGCTTCAAAATATCCGCATTATTACATTCCGAAGTCATCACTTCCAAAATCTTTGGTTTCGGATTGGGTTTGAAAAAGTTTGGTAAAACTCGGTCAAGCGTAATTTCGTCTTCCACTTTCGTATAATCAAAACCGAAATTTTTTGCTAATAATTCTGCGTTTCTGTTATGTTTGGTGGCGATAAATTCGTCCAATGCGTTGGTTCCACTTGGTCCCGGAATGATTTTGAAAATGTTTCCCTCTCCATTGTTGAAAATCACAATTCTTGTGTATGGCGGAATATATTGGTTCCAAAGTCCGTTGATATCATAGAAAAATGACAAATCTCCAGTAATCAAAATCGTGGGTTCATCTTCCATCATTGCAAATCCCATTGCAGTAGAAGTACAACCGTCGATTCCGCTGGTTCCTCGGTTGCAATAAACGTCGTGCTTTTGATAATCAAACAATTGCGCATATCGAATCGCCGACGAATTGGAAAAATGAATCTTGTAATTTTCCGGAATTTGAGTGGCCAAAAGCTTAAACAAATAAAAATCTGAGAAAGGTGCTTTGTTCAAAAACTCCTCGTGTTTCGCATCTTTTTTGTCCTTCAAAACATCCCAAAGATTGAAAAACGGTCTTGGTTCCAAGTTGATGGATTTCAATAATTTGGAGAAGAAAATCTCTGCTTTCGTTTCAATTTTTTGCGTTAAAGCGTAGTAAGTATCTGGTTGCCAGTATTCATCGATGTGCCAATGTTGAAGTGGTTTCGCTTTTCGAAGGAATTGTTTGACGCGTTTTGAAACTACATTTTGCCCGATGGTGATTAACAAATCTGGCGCATAAGTCCTAAAATCTTCTTCCGTAAAATCTGTAATATATCGGTCGATATGTGCAAAAAATTTCTCGTGCTGAAGGTTTGAATTCATTTCCGTTAAAACTACAACGGTATGATTTTTAACCAATTGTGAAAGTTGCGCTTGCAATTCTGGATTTGGTGCCAATGTTCCGGCAAGAATCAAAATTCGTTTTGAAGTGTGCCAATCTGCAACCAAGTTTGTCGGAAGTTCGTAAGCTTTTTTTTGAATTGTTTTTTCCACAATTGGCAAAACCGGCAATTCATCTACCAAGTTGTAAAGTGGCTCTGTCAAAGGAATGTTGATGTGAACTGGACCACTTTTCTCGATGCAAATTTCCACCGCTTTTTTGATGATTTCGAAGTTGAAATCTTCCGCGCCATCTTTCTCATCTTCCAACAATTCGAAATCGCCATAGGAATGTTGCTGGAAAATATTTTTCTGCCTAATCGTCTGTCCATCAAACAAATCCACAAAATCCGAAGGTCTGTCCGCGCTAAGAATCAAAAGTGGAATATTCTGATAAAAAGCTTCCACGACTGCAGGATAATAATTTGCAACCGCAGAACCGCTTGTACAAGTTAGTGCAACAGGTTTTTTGATAGATTTCGCAATGCCTAAACCAACGAATCCGGCCGACCTTTCGTCCACAATACTGTAACATTGGAACGTATCAATCTCGGAAAAATGAATCGACAAAGGTGCATTTCTTGAACCTGGAGAAATGATGATTTTATCGATGCGGTATTGTTCAAGAATATGTGCGAGAATTTGGATGCTTCGTTTTGCGGAATATTGCTTCATTTGTGAAATTTACTGAAAATTAATTCTGATTGCAAATTTAATCAAAAGCTTTCAAACTCCCTTAAAACAATCGCAATTGTTGCGTTCTGCTTCCCGTAAAATGTTCGGTTGTAAGACTAGCTCTTTCTTGATTTGCGAAAAATTTCTTCTTCCCGATTTCAAAAGTTTTATGAATCATCTCTGCAATATTTCCTTCGCCCTGATAACGCTGGAAATATCTCTTTTCACCGAGATTTCCGCCTCGCATTGAGCGGATGAGATTCAGAACTTTGTCTTTTCTATCGGGGAAATGCGTTTCCAACCATTGGATGAAAACGGGTTCTACGGTATCATTCAGTCGGACCAAAGTGTAACCGCAGCTTCTCGCGCCGGCTTCGGAAACCGCTTTCATTATCCCAAGACTTTCGTCGCTTGTCAAACCCGGAATTACTGGCGCAATCATCACATTCACGGGAATGTTTTTCGATGATAAAACTTCGATGGCTTTCAGTTTATTTTTTGCGGTTGAAGTTCTCGGTTCCATCACGCGTCGCAAATCTTCATTGATTGTCGGAATGCTCAGCGAAACCGAAATCAAATTTTTCTCCGCCATTTTTTCGAGAATGTCAATATCTCTCAGAACTAAAGCGTTTTTGGTAATGATGGCAACTGGATGTCTGTAATCCAAACAAACTTGCAAAAGCTTTCTCGTGATTTCAAATTGTCTTTCAATCGGCTGGTAACAATCTGTGTTGCCGGAAAGCATAATTATTTTCGGAACGTAAGATTTCTTCTGAAAGGTTTTCTCCAAAAGTTCTGGCGCATTTTTCTTCACCATCAATCTTCTTTCGAAGTCAACGCCTGCGCTGTAACCCCAAAACTCGTGTGTTGGTCGTGCGAAACAGTAGGAACAGCCGTGCTCGCAACCTTGATACAGATTCATCGAATAATCCATCATCAGATCTGGACTTTTGATGACATTGATGATGCTTTTCGGAAAAACTTCTGTGACTTGTGTTTTGACTGAATCCAATTCAAAATCCTCCGGTTCGTGTGTGAATCGGTCAAATTTGTTGACAACATTTCGTTGAGCGCCTTGCCCTTTTGGGATTGGAGAGTTCAATGTTTGGGGTTTGAAGTTTGGAATCTGTTAACCAAGGTTTCATTATTTCATAAAAACTTTGAACTTGAAACCTTAAATTTTGAACTATAAAATTATCATTAGAAAAATAAAATCTCTCTTAAAATTTCGGAAAGTTTTCCACAAAAAAATCCGGCTCTTGCGAACCGGAAATCTGTATAATAAAAATAGTGTGTGTTTCTATAAGAATGCGTCCAATTCCACGCCATCGTTGGGATTTGCATAGGATTTCTTTTGATTTCCAAATAGCAAATGATGGTCAGAATAGTCGCTGTTGTAAATTCTGTTTTTTAAATATTTTCTTGCAAGCACGATACCCAGAACGGTAGCTGTTCCAAAGATTCCTGCAAGAACTATTTCTACATTTCTCTTCATATTATTTTACTTTGTGATTTTTTGAAAAGCAAAAGATGTTCCTTTTTGAAATTAATGTCAACCTTTAAGATATTTTTAAGATATTCAAATATCAATTTTACAGTTCAGTCGGATTTTTTAACAATTCAGTCATATATAATTGTCAGACTTTACTTTCCGTCATAATTTTGAACCAAGAAATTAAAGTATGAACAAGAGAACATTAATAACGCTATCGTGGATTACACTTGGCTCGGCCATTTTTTTCTTCACTTTTTTCTCAAATGTGAAAAGTTTGGAAAGCTTTGCTTACAACTTGCTTATTTCAGCAATCTATGCATTCGGATTAGGTTTGAGTAACGGCTATGTGAATGATTTTCTTAATAAGAAATTGTCGTGGGCAGACCAGACAAGGCTAAGAACCATTCTGGGAATCGTATGCACTCTTATCGTAAACTTCATCGTTGTTTATGCTTGTAATTTTTTAAACTATGTTGTTATCCAAAAAGTGGCTACTGCTGAAGATGTTTTTTCCGGAAAGTACACTTTTACCAATTGGTTTATGATCAATTTTGCCTTGATGATTTCGGCTTTCCTTCACGCCAAAAGTTTTATGGAAGAATTGAAGAAAAATACCAAAAAAGAAGTTGTAGAACAAAAACTGATTGCAAAATCTGCCAACGCCCAATTCGAATCTTTGAAGAATCAATTGGACCCGCATTTTCTTTTTAATTCTTTGAATGTTTTAACAGCTTTGATTGATGAAAATCCAGAACAGGCGCAGAAATTCACCACATCGATGTCGAAAGTTTACCGATATGTTTTGGAGCAGAAAGACAAAGAATTGGTAAAAATCGAAAATGAAATCGAATTTGCAAAAATATATTGCAACCTTCTGAAAACCAGATTCGAAGACAGCGTGAATTTCACTTTTGATATTAATGATGAGGATTTGCAAAAAATGGTAGTTCCACTTTCGTTGCAATTATTACTGGAGAATTGCATCAAACATAATTTTGCAACATCATCTAAACCGTTGAACATTAGAATCTTTACGGAAGGAAAATTCCTCTGCATCGAGAATAATCTGCAAGTGAGAGAACAATTGACGGAAAGTGCGGGAATCGGTTTGGCAAATATCGTTCAGCGTTACGCACTGCTTACCAAAGAAAATGTTTTCATAGAAAAATCAGAACAAAATTTTAAAGTTAAAGTACCAATATTAATCGAAAAAAATCCTCAAAAAATGACAACTTATACATCAGAAACCACAGAAAATCTTGCTTATGAAAAAGCAGTAAAAAGAGTAAAAGAACTCAAAGGATTCTACGGAAACTTGATTTCTTACTGTATCGTGATTCCATTTTTGATCATCGTCAATCTTATCACTTCACCAAAATATTTATGGTTCTATTGGCCAATGTTGGGTTGGGGAATTGGAGTTATATCACACGCAATGCAGGTTTTCGCAGTCGGTAAAAACTGGGAAGAGAAAAAAATCCAGGAGATAATGAACAACGAAAAATTTAGCAAATAATTGAACTATGGAAAATCAAATGAAAACCCGAAAGTACAAACGTGCTAAAGAAAGAATGGAAGAAGAGAAGGCATTTTACATAATGCTCACAGGATATTTTCTGCTGATGCCTTTTCTTATTTTCATCAATTTGAAAACAGATCCACAAACGCAATGGTTTTGGTTCCCACTGATTGGATGCGGACTCAGTGTGTTGGGATATGGACTATACCTTTTTGCAGGAAAAAGCTGGGAGGAAAGGAAGATCAGACAAATAATGAACAAGCAAAAATAATTTTAAAATCAATCAAAATGGAAAATATAAACAGAGAAAATCCACGTTATGCAACCGCAGTGGAAAGAGTTCAGAAAATTAAAAAATTCTACACATGCGTTTTGGTTTTCGCTATCGTATTTGGGATTATTTATGGAATCAAATTCTTCAAGCAAGGTTTTCCTCAAAACCTCGGAGAGATGCAAGTTTCTTGGATTTTTATCATCTGGGGATTGATTCTGGCAATCAAAGGGATTAAGTTATTTTTTTTCAATTCTGATTGGGAAAATGATATGATCAACAAAGAAATGAAAAAACAAAGCAATGGAAACTATTAATAATCAAGATGATATCAGGTATCTTGAAGCCAAGAAAAGAGTGAAAAAACTCAAAGGTTTTTATTCGCATTTGACGATTTATGTTCTTGTAAATCTGTTGATTGTGTTTATTAATATTCAAGATCTGAAACCTGGTGAAAGTTATTTTCAGTATAAGAATTTCATCACATTATTTTTCTGGGGAATTGGTTTGGCAGTTCACGGATTGAGTGTTTTTTTTCCACAATTTGTGCTTGGAAAAAATTGGGAAGAGCGAAAGATTCGGGAATTAATGGAGAAAAATAAATAATTTTAAAAATGATTCTTATGGAAAATCGAAAGCCCGAAGAAAACTTAGATGAAGAAAATCGTTATCTCAAAGCACAAAAAAGAGTCAAAGAAATTAAAAGTTTTTATACACATTTAATTACTTATGTTGCTGTAAATGTTGTAATTATTATTTTCAATATTCTTTATCACGAGCTAGGCTATATGAAAGTAAAAGTGAATCAATTTTACAGTCTTATAATTTGGGGAATTATTGTTTTGATTCACGCTGGATTTGTTTTCTTGGGAAAGGATTGGGAACAAAGGAAAATTCGCAAATTAATGGATAAGGAAAAATAATATTTTCCTAATTTCGAATGATAAAAAAATAAACTATAAAAATGATAAGAACGATAATCATCGAAGACGAAAAACCAGCAGTCAGAAGACTTGAAAAATTATTGGGTTTGTTTTCTGATTTACAAGTTGTTGCAAGCCTTAATTCTGTGGAGGAATCAGTTGATTGGTTTCAGAATAATGAGCATCCGCAATTGATTTTTTCAGACATTGTTTTGGGCGATGGATTGTCATTTGATATTTTTGATAAAGTTTCTACAAAGGCTTTTATCATTTACACAACGGCTTTTGACCAATACACTTTGAAAGCCTTCAAACTCAACAGCATCGATTATCTTTTGAAACCAATTGAAGAAGAAGATTTGGCAAAAGCGATTGAGAAGTTCAAATCATTTTTGCCGGAGCAAGGTTCTGTTAATTCGCAGGAAATAAGACAAATCGTTAAAAAAGAACAAGCGACACTTTCAAGGATTTTGGTTAAAATCGGTTATAATTTGAAAGTCGTTTCAATTAATGAAGTCAGTTGTTTCTACAGCGAAAACAAAATCGTCTATCTTCAAACCAAAGAACGAAATTTTCCAACCGATTTCACATTAGACGAATTAGAAAATGTTTTGGAAAAAAGTAAATTTTTCCGCGTGAACAGACAGTTTATCATTAGTTCAGATTGTATCAAAAACATCCATACTTCCCCGAATTACAAAGTGGATTTGGATTTTCAACCAGATGATGAAATTACGGTGAGTAGAGAAAGAGTGAAGGATTTTAAAGAATGGTTGGCTGGATAATGAAAAACCCTTTCAGAGTTTCAAACTCTGAAAGGGTTCTGAAAATTATTTTTTTAAATTTTAGCTAATAACGCCACTTCCAATCAATTCATCATCCAAATACCAACTTGCAAATTGCCCTTCCGCAATTGCAGATTGAGGATTTTCAAATTCCATAAAAAAACCTTCTTCGAAATGATAAATTGTCGCTTTTTCTAAAGTTTGTCTATATCTGATTCTTGCCAAAACTTCCATAGATTCGCCATTTTTCAATTTCAAATCTTCTCGAACCCAATGTAGTTCGTCGTTTTCAATTTTCAAAGCTTTGCGGAAAAGTCCGGGGAAATTTTTTCCTTCGCCAACGAAGATGATGTTGTTTTCCATTTCCCGCTGGATGATAAAACAAGATTCCTTATGACCTCCAATTCCCAAACCTTTACTTTGACCAATCGTGAAAAACTGCGCACCTTGATGCTTGCCAATCACTTTTCCGTCCTCTTTTTTATAATTGATTTTCGCCGACAGATATTCTAACTCCTCTAATTTTGAATTAAAAGTTGGCACTTCTTTATGGAATTCAGCAAAATCATTGAAAATTTCCACGATTTCGCCTTCTTTCGGAACGAGTTGTTGTTGAAGAAAAGTTGGCAAACTCACTTTCCCAATGAAGCAAAGTCCCTGAGAATCTTTCTTGTCCGCCGTTACCAATCCGATTTCTTTTGCGATTTCCCTTACTTCAGGTTTCGTCAATTCTCCGATAGGGAACAAAGCTTTCGACAATTGGTCCTGACTCAATTGACAAAGGAAATAACTTTGGTCTTTGTTATTATCTTTTCCAGCAAGCAAGTGAAAAATTTCTTTTCCATTATCATCAGAAGTTGAAGTCACGCGCGCATAATGTCCGGTTGCAACTTTCTCAGCACCAAGCGATAAAGCTGTTTTCATAAACACATCGAATTTCACTTCGCGGTTACAAAGAACATCGGGATTTGGTGTTCGTCCTTTTTGATATTCGTCAAACATATAATCCACGATTCGCTCCTTGTAGAGCTCGCTCATATCGATAACCTGATAAGGAATTCCTAATTTTTGTGCGACGAGAAGCGCATCATTACTGTCTTCGATCCACGGGCATTCATCTTCCAATGTGACCGATGCATCGTTCCAGTTTCGCATAAAAAGTGCGATGACTTCGTGACCTTGTTGCTGTAAAAGGTAAGCCGTCACGCTAGAATCTACGCCTCCAGAGAGGCCAACTACTATTTTCATTTGATTTCAATTTTACGAAACTCTTGACGGGAGTTCTTAGTTTGAGATTGCAAAAATACAATTAAAAACTTTCGCAAAAAAACCATAATTTTAGGGATTGATAAAAACAATCTTATGAAAAAAAATTTCACACTCAGTTTATTATTTCTTGGAATTCTTAGCTTTTCCCAAATTGCAATGAGTCCAGGAGCGCCTGCCAATCGCTGGACTTTTGGTGGCGGATTGGGATTAGGTTTTGGAAGCAACAGTTCCTTTAATCTGCAAGTTTCGCCAAGAGTTGGTTACAAAATTACAGACCAGTTGGAAGGCGGAATGATTGGAAATGTTTCCTGGCAGACATCGGATTTTTACAAGTCGACGATGTTTGGCGTTGGACCATTTGCGAATTATTACTTTGCACGCTCGTTTTTCGTTGGCGCCAATCTTCAGCAATATTTCATTAATTCAACAGAGAAATATACGTATTACAAATATTCTACAGACGAAACTGCACTTTATCTTGGTGGCGGATATATGCAGAGTATGGGGAATAATGCGTTTATGCAATTGGGAATAATGTACAATGTGCTTTGGAAAGAGAACAACAGTATTTTCAGTACTGGGTTTGTTCCAACAGTAGGCTTTGTAGTAGGCTTATAAAAAAATAAAACCCTCCTGTACATTCATCATTTGTGTTTATTTGAATTTTTCAGAGGGCTTTATTGAGGATGCAAAAATAATCAGTTATTTTCGAATAAAAATTAACGTTTGTTAATTTCCTTTAAAAATTCTCTTTTTTATTCTGCTAAGAGATACTGGCGTGATTCCCAATAGGGAAGCGATATATTTTGAGGGTACTTTTTGCAGAACTTGGGCATTTTCTTCCAGGTGTTTCTGGTATCTTTCTTCGGGTTTCAGAAGCACAAAATCTTCAATATTATTTAATAGAATTCCAATCATCATCAGAAACATATTTCCACGCAAATTATTAAGTGATATGCTTTTCTGAGCGCCTTTGTCTATGGCATCATATGTCAATTCAAAAACTTCTGTTTCTCCCACAGCTTGATAGAAAAATCTTGAAGGGCGTTTAAAAATGATCCCACCATAATTACCAACAAAGCTTTTTTTATTATGAAAAAGCATAGTTTTTTCTGTGCCATTTTCCAAAAGATGATAAACACAGATGATGCCACTTTTAATATAAAAAACTTTGGTGTTATTGTCACCCGGAGAAATAAAAATATCGCCCGATTTATATTTTTTAAAGCTGATTGATGGTAAAAGTATTTCTAAATCTTCTGGAGTAAGTCCGGGAACGTTTTAATAGATAATCTTTTAATTCGGTTGTCATAGTTGTATAAAATGACCACCTAAATTTTTAGGTGGTCAAATATTGTTTTGATTTTATTCTTTAATGCTTTCTTTAGAGCTTTTCTCTTTCTGCGTTTCTCCTTCCAGTCCGTCCTTCGCTTCGTTGACTTTCAGAATCACCGTTTCACCTTCACTGAATTGTTTGTTGACAAGCATTTCGGCCAATAGATCTTCTATATATTTTTGAATTGCTCTTTTCAGAGGTCTTGCTCCAAAATCTTTGTCCCATCCTTTTTCTGAGATGAAATCTTTGGCTTCATCTGTCAATTCAACGTGGTATCCTAGTTTTTCTAATCTTCCGTAAAGTTTGGACAATTCCAGATCGATGATTTTTTTGATGTCTTTTTGCTCAAGTGAGTTGAAGATTACAATGTCATCAATTCTGTTCAGGAATTCCGGCGCAAATGCTTTCTTCAAAGCACTTTCGATAGTAGATCTTGCTCTTGCGTCTGTATTGGTTTTCTTCGCAGTAGTTCCGAATCCTACACCATCACCGAAATCTTTCAGGTCTCTGGTTCCGATATTAGACGTAAGAATGATAATTGTATTTCGGAAATCAATTTTTCTGCCTAATGAATCCGTCACAAAACCTTCGTCCAAAATTTGCAACAAAATATTGAAAACATCTGGATGCGCTTTCTCGATCTCATCTAAAAGTACAACCGCGTAAGGTTTTCTTCTGACAGCCTCTGTCAATTGTCCACCTTCTTCGTATCCAACGTATCCGGGAGGCGCACCAACCAATCTGGAAACCGCAAATTTCTCCATATATTCGCTCATATCGATTCTGACCAATGATTCATCAGATTCGAATAATTCGCGCGCCATTACTTTGGCTAATTCCGTTTTACCAACACCAGTTGTTCCAAGGAAAATGAAGGTTCCAATTGGACGGTTTGGGTCTTTCAATCCGGCTCTGTTTCTTTGGATGGCTTTCACCACTTTTTTCACAGCGTCTTCTTGTCCGATTACTTTTCCATTCAGTTTTTCGTCCATCTGAGCCAATTTATCAAGCTCATTTTTACCAACTTTCGTTACAGGAACGCCACTCATCATAGAAACCACTTCCGCAACGCTTTCCTCGGTAACTTCTTCTTTTTTCTCTTTGACATCTTTGTCCCATTGTTCCTGAGCAAGATTTAATTCGATTTGAAGTCTTTCTTCCTCATCTTTCAGTTTTCTGGCTTCAAGATAATCCTGAGCTTTCACCGCTTGCTGTTTCAATTCCTTCACTTCTTCGATGCGTGTTTCGTGCTCGATGATCTCGGAAGGAACTTTCATATTTTTGATATAGACTCTAGATCCAGCTTCGTCCATCGCATCAATCGCTTTGTCTGGTAGGAATCTGTCTGTGATATATCTCGCTGTCAAATTCACACAAGCCTGGATGGCCTCATCAGTGTAATGAACGTTGTGATGATCTTCGTATTTATCCTTGATCTGATGAAGGATCTGAATAGTTTCATCAACCGTAGTTGGCTCCACCATTACTTTTTGGAAACGACGTTCCAAGGCTCCGTCTTTCTCGATATATTGTCTGTACTCGTCAAGCGTTGTAGCACCAATACATTGAATTTCGCCTCTTGCCAAGGCAGGTTTGAACATATTAGAAGCATCTAAACTTCCGGTAGAACTTCCTGCGCCAACAATCGTATGCAACTCATCGATGAAAAGGATGACGTCTCGGTTTTTCTCCAATTCTGTCATAATCGCTTTCATTCTCTCTTCGAATTGTCCACGGTATTTTGTCCCAGCAACTAAACTTGCTAAGTCTAAAGTAATTACACGTTTCCCATAAAGAACTCGAGAAACTTTTTTCTGTTGAATTCTCAAAGCCAAACCTTCTGCGATTGCTGATTTACCAACTCCTGGTTCACCAATCAATAGCGGATTGTTTTTCTTTCTTCTTGATAAGATCTGAGAAACTCTTTCAATTTCTTTTTCACGACCGATAACTGGATCTAGTTTTCCATCTCTTGCAAGAGAAGTCAAATCACGACCAAAGTTGTCCAAAGTTGGTGTTTTGCTTTTTTGCGCGCCAAGATTTCCAGTTGGTTTTTTCATTTGGCTATATGGCTCGTCTTTCTCATCATCATCGTCATAGGCGCTATTCTGAGGAAGTTGATCTGTGTTTTTCAACATTGTTCTGTACGCTTTTTGCACGGCATCATAATCGATGTCATAAGCTTGAAGAATGCTGGAACTCGGATCTTCCTGTTTGTACAAAATGCCTAAAAGCAAATGCACCGTATTGATGTCCGCCGATTGATATTGGCGACATTCCAGCTCAGATCTTTTCACGGCTTGATCTGCCATTTTTGTAAAAGAAATACTTCCCATATTGGCTGTAAACGGATTTGAGTTTACGGCGCTCAGGGTTTCTATTTTTCGCTTTATCTGGGTGAGGTCTGCGCTAAGACTTTCAAGAATCTCTTTCGCAGAATTTTCAGTTTTGATAATTCCTAAAAGGAAATGTTCAGTATTCAGAAACTCACTCTGCAAACGTCTTGCTTCATTTTTGCTTTGCTTGAACACGCGGTTCAAACCGTCTGAAAATTTATAATCCATAATTAAAATTATACACTAAGTTATGTTTTTTATAATCAATCCTACAATAATTTATTGTAAAATTTAAATATTTGGTTGCAAATAGATTGCCATTAGAAAAAAACGGACTTTATGACCATATTATTTTAAAAAATGTTTAGGTTTGTAAAGCTTAATGGATGGTTTATGGAAAATTGGTCGCAATATGTGGGTTATCTGGCTTCGGTTTTTATCGTTGCAAGTTTTCTGATGAGAGATATAAAAGCCATTAGAACTGTCAATTTGTTGGGTTGCATTTGTTTCGTGATTTACGGTATTTACAGCGGTGTGCTTTGGCCGGTCATCATTCCGAATGGGATTCTTGCCTTTATTCAGATTTATAATATCATAAAAAAAGATTAGGATGAAAGTGATCGTGAGTGTTTTTAATAATCTGTACACAGATCAACGTGTAGAGAAGGTCTGCAAAACACTTTATGATAATGGTTATCAGCCGATTCTGATTGGAAACGATTGGTTGGGAGCGCCAGAATTGCACAGGCCTTATCCATTTGTTAGAATTCCTTTAAAATCAAAAAAACTAAGATTTGCTTATATAGAATTTCAGAGAAAATTGTTTCAGGAAATTAAAAAAAATGCTGACAATAAGACCATTTTATTAGCAAACGATCTGGAGACAATAATGCCAAATTATCTCATTTCCAAATCTCTCCATCTTCCAATTGTTTTTGATAGCCACGAGATTTTTACAGAAATGCCAACCATCCAAGGCCGTTGGGTAAAACACGTTTGGAAGAAAATTGAGAAAAGTTTTGTCCCAAAAATTTCTAAAATGATCACAGCCAGCGACAGTTACGCCAATTGGTTTGTGAAGGAATATAAAATTAATAAACCAATCGTTGTCCGAAATCTTCCAAGAAAAATAGCTTTCAATGGGACGAATGAAAATCAAACCAAAATAATTCTTTACCAAGGTTGGCTCAACTATTCGCGTGGAATTGATAAAGCCATTCTTGCAATGCAATCGATTGAAAATGCGGAACTTTGGATTGCAGGCGGTGGACCTATGGAGAATGAATTTAGGAAAATTGCGGAAGATGCTAGAGTAGAAGATAAAGTTAAATTTCTTGGAAAACTAAACCCTGCAGATTTAAGAAAAATAACCCCAAAAGCAGATGTGGGAATTAGTATTGAGGAAAATAAAGGTCTTAGTTATTTCTATTCTTTGCCAAATAAAATTTCAGATTATATCCAGTCGCGCGTTCCCGTTGTGGTTTCGGATTTCCCAGAGATGCGAAATATTGTAAAGACTTTTGAAGTAGGAGAAATCATAGAAAATCATTCGCCAGAACATCTTGCTGAAAAACTGAATATCGTTTTGAAAAACGGAAAAGCATCCTATCTTCACAACCTGAATGTTGCCGCAGATGAACTTTGCTGGGAAAATGAGGAAGAGAAAATTCTGAAACTTTTCAGCGAAGCACGAAAAGAATTGGAAATGGGTCATTAACCTTTTGCTTTTTTTATCATCTAAAGTTTGTACGATTTTTGATTATTAATCTTTCCTTAAATAAATGAATATGAGAGCTTTTGTTTTAATAATAAGTTTTGCCTTGATGACCATCAGCTGCGGAAGTCAGATTTATATGAATCCGACGAATCTGAAATCGGCAATCGATAATAAAGAATTTGATTACAACGCCACCAGAGCTTTTCCGCTGGATAATAATGGCGTGAATAATATTCTAAACTCATTCCCCGGAGGAGGCGCTGCAGGAAGACTTCTGAATTTGGATCCCGGCTATGGATTCAATTTGAAAAAAGATTTGTTCAGCGTTTATTTGCCTTATTTTGGACGCGCTTTTAGTGCCAATCCTGCTGACACGAGTAATGGCGGAATCCGGTTTGAATCGAAAGAATTTACAGTAAAACAATCTGTTACTAAAAAAGGAAATACACTTTTGGTCATCACACCAAGAGATGCAAAAGAGAACTATGTTTTCAATCTGGAGATTTTCAAAAATGGAAGTGGATTTTTATCAATCAATTCCAATAACAGACAACCGATAAGTTTTGACGGAAATATTTCAGCAGCAAAAAATTAATTTCCTAATAATTTCTTTACAAAATCACTCGCTTCGGAACTTGGATTGGACAAGAGTTCTGAAGCGTTTTTTTTGTGTTCCTGAAAATAATTTTCCAATAAATGGTCATTCTTAGCTTTCTCAAGGATATATTCTCTCACCCAAAATTCAAATCGTTTTTGAGCCTGATTTTTTCTGGTTCCGAGAAAAGTTCCATTTTTGGTTTTCAAAGAAATATAATCCTCAATTTTATTATAAATGTCATCAAGACCGGTTTTTTCCAGAGCAGAACCAATCAGCACAGGGATTTTCCAATCTTTTTCTTTCGGAGTTATGAATTGCAAAGCTCTTGTCAATTCGGTTTTCGTCATTTTGGCTTTCGAAAGATTCTCGGAATTCACTTTATTAATGAAAATCAAATCTGCCATCTCCATTATTCCACGTTTGATGCCTTGCAGTTCGTCACCCGTTCCGATGACTTTCAGAAAAAGAAAAACATCCGTAATATCATTCACCAAAGTTTCGCTTTGTCCCACACCAACCGTTTCTATCAAAATATAATCAAAACCAGCCGCTTCACAAATTAATAAACTTTCAAACGTTGTGTTCGCAATGCCACCCAAAAATCCGGAACTCGGACTTGGCCGGATGAATGCATTTGGATCTTTTGCCAATTCTTCCATTCTCGTTTTATCGCCAAGAATACTTCCTTTGTTGATGGACGAGCTGGGATCGATTGCCAAAACAGCGACTTTTTTTCCTTTTTCAATCGCTAGTTTTCCAAAAGTTTCTATGAAAGTCGATTTTCCTGCACCGGGAACTCCGGTAATTCCAATTCGGACAGACTTCCCAGTAAATGGTAAGATTTCTTTTAGCAATTGATCTGCAATTTTCCGATGTTCAGGCTTCTTACTTTCAACGAGCGTGATGGCTTTTCCCAAAATTCTTTTGTCAGAAGATTTGATTCCGTTGATATAATCCGGTAAACTGAATGTTGTGGTCATTTTGGAAATTTGGAATTGTTACAAATTAGGACAGATCGTGAGAAACTGTGTTCAAATTAATTACTTTTGAACTAAATCAAATTCAAAAATAATGAAAAAATACATATATAGCCTTTGTCTTGTTGGCGTTATCGTTTATTCTTGTAAAACGCAACAAACAACAACCGCAACTGAAACTTCCACAGCAACCGCAAATCTCACAAATGAAGAGATGCTGAAAAAAGGGGCGGATTTATTTAATCTGAGATGTGGAAGATGTCACGACTTGCCAAAACCGTCTGACTTTACCGTAGAAGATTGGAAACCAATTATGGCATCAATGGCGCCAAAAGCAAAACTAAATGCGGAAGAAACCAATTGGGTTTTGGCGTATGTGAATGCTAATGCGAAGAAATAATTAAACAAAAAAGAGAAACCCGCGAGTTTCTCTTTTTTATTAATTCAATAACAAATTTACCACGGACTGATGCCCGTCTCGTCCTCGATATCATTGCTGAAAAATTGTCCTGTCGGTGCATCATCTTCGGTCAGTGTATGTTTAATGATGAAGTTTGCGGCACTTTCTACAGAACCCGGACCGCTGTGGTGGTTGAAATCTGTCGCTGTGTAACCAGGATCAATGACATTTAATTTGAAATTTGAATTCTTCAATTCATATGCTAACACAATCGTGTAAGCATTCAAAGCTGTTTTGGATGGTCCGTAAGCCGCAGATTTTACTTGATAGTATTTCCAATTCGGGTCGTTGTGAAGCGTCAATGAACCAAGTCCGGAAGTAATATTACTTATTCTGGGTTTATCAGATTTCTTAAGCAATTCCAAAAATGCCTGCGTCACATTGATGACACCGAAAAAATTAGTTTCAAAAACTTCTTTGATATTTTCGACAGTAGTTTCTGCTGCAGTTTGAGGCTGTGTTCCCAGAATTCCGGCATTGTTGATCAGAATATCAAGTTTTCCGTGCTCCTGTTCAATGTTATTTTTAGCTGCTAAAACCGATTCTTGATTGGTAACATCTATCTCAATTGCTTTGATGTTATTAAATCCTTGTTCATTAAGTTCCTTTACAATTGCTTCACCTTTCGCTAGGTCGCGACTTCCCAAATAAACAAACAAACCTTTTGCTGAAAGTTGTTTTGCGGTTTCGAGACCAATGCTTCTGTTGGCTCCTGTTATTAATACGATTGTCATTTTTTCTTGTTTTAAATTGATGATGTAAAATTGGATCAATTCAAAACGATAGCATTTGCCAAATGACAAAAAGCGAACGATAATTAAATATTTTTTCTGATTCGGCTAAGAGAAGATTGCGTCACACCAAGATAAGAGGCAACATAAGACAGCGGAATTCTGTTGACGACATTCGGATAGATCTCTAAAAATTTGAGATAACGTTTTGTCGCCTCTTCAGTCACAAGCGGACTTCTTCGTTCCACTTTCTGTAATAATGCTCTGGAAATAATCTTATTGACAATGACATCGAAACCTACGATAGTCTGTATAAGTTCCAGCCAATCTTTTCTTGAGAATATAATCATTTTACAATCCGTAATTGCCTGAACGTAAGAACTTGAAATGATTTGATTATCGAAGCTTTCCAGATCAACGACCAGATTATTTTCTTCGATGAAATATTTGGTGATCTCTTCGCCTTCGTTATTGTAATAGCAAACACGCAGAATTCCATCCACTACAAATCCAACCTGATTGGCAATTTTGCCGGCTTCCGAAAAATATTCATCTTTCTGAAAATCAATTTCCTGTCCTTTGCTTTTGATGAATTCAATTTGTTGTGGATTGAGATTTCCAAAACGTAAAATAAAATCGAATAATTCTTTCATTGTGGAAATTTAAGAAGTATAAATCTTTTCTGATTTGTCATTTGATAAAAAATTAAGCTAAAAATTTTTCCAAAATCTCCACCGCACTTTTCGGCAAATTCGTCCCTGGTCCAAAAATATGATGCGCGCCGTTTTGGTATAAAAATTCATAATCCTGTTGCGGAATCACGCCACCAACAACGATTGTAATATCATCTGCACCGAGTTTTTTCAATTCTTCCACCACTTGCGGAACCAAAGTTTTGTGACCTGCTGCCAGAGATGAAACGCCCAAAATATGAATGTCATTTTCCACGGCTTGTTTCGCCACTTCTTCCGGCGTTTGAAATAATGGCGCAACGTCAACATCAAATCCCATATCGGCAAATGCAGTTGCGACTACTTTTGCGCCACGGTCGTGACCGTCTTGTCCCATTTTTGCAACCATAATTCTTGGTCGTCTTCCTTCTTGGTCTTCAAATTTTTGGCTTAAAGCAACCGCTTTTTCAAAGTATTCATTTTTGCTTGCATTCATTGCGTAAACTCCTGATATGGTTCTGATATTGGCTTTGTAACGTCCGAAACTTTCTTCCATCGCATCGCTCATTTCGCCAAGCGTGACTCTTCTGCGAGCGGCCTCGATGCATAATTCCAGAAGGTTTCCGGCTCCTGTTTTTGCCGTTTCTCGGATTTTATTTAAAATTTCATCAACTCTAGAAGAATCTCTATTTGATTTTATTGAATCTAATCTTTCGATTTGTTTTCTGCGGACTTCCGTATTATCGATGTCGAGGATTTCGATTTCGGTTTGTTTCAAATCTGATTTGAAGGAATTGATGCCGATAATAAATTCTTCTCCGCTGTCAATTTTCGCCTGTTTGATGGCCGAAGCTTCTTCGATTCTCATTTTCGGAATTCCGGCTTCGATGGCTTTTGTCATTCCGCCTTCTTTCTCGACTTCATCAATGAATTTCATTGCTTCTTCGATCATTTGCTGAGTGAGAGATTCTATCAAATGACTTCCGCCCATCGGGTCGACAACATCGCAGATTCCGCTTTCCTGTTGAAGAATAATTTGCGTATTTCTCGCGATTTTGGCTGAATAATCGGTTGGTAAAGCGATTGCTTCGTCCAAAGCGTTCGTGTGTAAAGACTGGGTTCCGCCTAAAGCTGAAGATAGCGCTTCAATTGTTGTTCGCGTTATATTATTGAAAGGTTCTTGCTCTGTCAAGCTCCAGCCAGAAGTTTGCGAATGGGTTCTTAAGGCTAAAGATTTTGGATTTTGAGGATTGAATTGTTTTAGAAGATTCGCCCAAATATAACGAGCCGCGCGCATCTTGGCGATTTCCATAAAATGGTTCATTCCGATGGCCCAGAAAAAAGATAATCTTGGGGCAAAATCATCGACGTTCATTCCGGCTTTGATTCCGGTTCTTACGTATTCCAAACCGTCGGCTAAAGTGTATGCCATTTCCAAAACCGGTGTTGCGCCAGCTTCCTGCATATGATAACCGGAAATCGAAATGGAGTTGAATTTCGGGATATTCTTGGAAGTGTATTCGAAAATATCGGCAATGATTTTCATTGAAGGTGTTGGTGGATAGATGTAAGTATTTCGTACCATAAATTCCTTCAAAATATCATTCTGAATGGTTCCGGAAAGTTTGTCCATTGAGATTCCCTGTTCTTCTGCCGAAACAATGTAAAAAGATAAAATCGGCAAAACCGCGCCGTTCATCGTCATTGATACTGAGATTTCGCCTAATGGAATTTGGTCAAACAAAATCTTCATATCCTCAACCGAATCTATCGCAACGCCTGCTTTTCCAACATCACCCACAACTCTTGCGTGGTCGGAATCGTAACCACGATGTGTTGCTAAATCAAATGCTACAGAAAGTCCTTTTTGTCCGGCTTGGAGATTCCTTCTGTAAAAAGCATTGGATTCTTCGGCGGTGGAAAACCCTGCGTATTGGCGGATTGTCCAAGGTTTTTGGACATACATTGTCGAATAGGGGCCACGGAGAAAAGGCGCAATTCCTGCGGAGCCGGCTTTGATGTCTTTGTTTTTAACGTCTTCGCTGGTGTATTTTGATTTCAGTTGCAGGCCGTCTTTTTCAAAAGTGTAATTTTCTGAATTGGAATCTAAGATAATGTTCTTGAAATCAGGGTTTTGGTTTTGGATTTTGTGGCGCATTTTGGATTTGTCTTGATGAAAGTAAATGTAAGGATTTTTTTTAACCACAAAGAGCTCAAAGTTTTTGCA
Source organism: Chryseobacterium sp. (assembly GCA_017989575.1). Taxonomy (GTDB): domain Bacteria; phylum Bacteroidota; class Bacteroidia; order Flavobacteriales; family Weeksellaceae; genus Epilithonimonas. Next base: position 8,019 of record JAGNPP010000002.1, on the reverse strand, counting down.
CAAGGTTCACCAGGGTTACTTAGGTTTTTTAACGCAAAGCCTGCTAAGGTTCGCAATGGTACTTCGACGAGCTATACATAAACTTAAAACTCATCAATGAGCACAAAGTGTTAGATTAGAAATAAGAATTGTGTGCTTTGTGAAATCTTTGTGTCTTTGTGGTTTTTACCAAGCGACAATTTGTCATTAATTGGTAGATGGTCTTTTTTTTGTGAAATGTTGATTGGTTGTGAAACCCGCGACAGGGATAGAAGTGGAAATCATTTTGCCTGGAAATACGTCAACTGGTGACAAATCGTGAAAAGCAAAAGATTGTAGCGGATAGCCCGGTGACAAAATAGCGTGGGGAAAGTTGTGGCTTTTGGCAGTCGCCCAAATTATGACTGATAAATGATAATCGATAGATGATTATGATTCGGGAATTGGAATTTTAAATAAAACAAAAAATAATATAAATATGTCAACAGGAAGTATTAATGTGTCGGTGGAGAATATTTTTCCACTGATCAAGAAGTTTCTTTACAGTGATCACGAGATTTTTCTTCGTGAATTGATCTCCAATGCGACGGATGCAACGACGAAGTTGAAACATCTGACTGTCATTGGTGAAGCGAAAGTGGATTATGGAAATCCGATCATCGAGGTTAAAATTGATAAAGAGGCGAAAACGCTGACCATCAAGGATCAAGGTCTTGGGATGACAGGCGAGGAAGTTGAGAAATACATCAACCAGGTTGCGTTTTCCGGCGCGGAGGAATTCCTTGAAAAATATAAGGATTCTGCGAAAGATGCAGGAATTATCGGACATTTTGGTCTTGGATTTTACTCGGCATTTATGGTGGCGGAGAAAGTGGAAATCTTCACGAAATCTTACAAAGAAGATAGCAAAGCGGTTCGTTGGATCTGTGATGGTAGTCCGGAATATACTTTGGAGGAAACTGAAAAATCTGACAGAGGAACAGAGATCGTGCTTCATATTGCAGAAGATTCTTTGGAGTTTTTGGAAGAATCTAAGATCCGTGAGCTTTTGACGAAGTATAATAAATTCAATCAAATTCCAATTAAATTTGGGACGAAAACTGAGACTTTGCCTTTGCCAGAAGGTTCTGCAGAAGATGCAAAAGCGGAAACTATTGAGGTTGATAACATTATCAATAATCCAACTCCGGCGTGGACAAAAGCGCCGAGTGAGCTGAAAGCTGAGGATTACAATAATTTCTACAGAGAATTGTATCCGATGCAGTTTGAGGATCCGTTGTTCCATATCCATTTGAACGTGGATTATCCGTTCAATTTGACGGGCGTTTTGTTCTTCCCGAAATTGGCGAATAACCTTAATATCGAGAAAGATAAAATTCAATTGTATCAAAATCAGGTTTATGTGACGGATGAGGTGAAGGGGATTGTTCCTGACTTTTTGATGTTGCTGAGAGGTGTGATCGATTCTCCGGATATTCCGTTGAATGTTTCGCGTTCTTACTTGCAGGCTGATGGCGCGGTGAAGAAGATCTCTTCTTACATCACGAAAAAAGTGGCGGACAAAATGGTTTCGTTATTCAATGAAAACCGTGAAGATTACGAAAAGAAATGGAATGACATCAAGATCGTGATCGAATACGGAATGATCTCTGAAGATAAATTCTACGAAAAATCTGACAAATTTGCACTTTACCCGACAACGGAAGGTCAATATTATCTTTGGAATGAATTGGTTGAGAAGATCAAACCGACTCAAACCGACAAAGACGGGAAAACAGTCATTCTTTACGCAACCAATGCTGATGAGCAACACAGCTACATCGCGTCTGCGAAAGATAAAGGTTACGAGGTTTTGTTGCTTGATTCTCCAATTGTTCCGCACTTGATCCAGAAATTGGAAGGTTCTAAGGAAAATGTTTCTTTTGCGAGAGTAGATGCGGATCACATCAATAATTTGATCAAAAAAGATGAACCTGTGATTTCTAAATTGAATGAAACTGATAAGGAAGCTTTGAAGAAAGACATCGAAGAATCTATCAATGACCAAAAGTTCACTGTTCAGTTGGAAGATCTGGATTCTACAGATGCGCCTTTCACCTTGACCCAGCCAGAGTTCATCAGACGAATGAAAGATATGCAGGCCACTGGCGGTGGCGGAATGTTCGGAATGGGCGGTTTCCCGGAAATGTATAATTTGGTGGTGAATTCTAACTCAGATTTTGCTGGAGAATTATTGAAGAAAGAAAATGCTGAGGAGAAAAGTGCGATGATCAATCAGGCTCTGGATCTTGCAAAATTGTCTCAGAATCTTTTGAAAGGAAAAGAACTGACAGACTTTATCAAGCGTAGTTTTGAGAGTTTGAAATAAATCCATAAAAACTGTAACCCTCTATTAATCAATGTTAATTGAGGGTTTTTTATATTTACTGAAACACTTAAATAATGAAAAAAAGGAATTGGTTTCTACTGATATTTATAATTTGTTTAATAGCACTAAGCTATATTTTGTATAGTCTTATTGCAAATTGGGAAGAAGAGGTGAGAGAATGGACAACCTATTTAAGACTGGCACTCTGGACAATCTTGTCTTACCAATGGTTTACCAATTGGCAAAACGCTAAAACCAAAGTATGATAATAAAAAAGGAACTCAAATTTGAGTTCCTTTTTTATTATTTGATTTTCGAAAGTGCATCCACCGTTTCCTCAAGATAGAAATCTCTTTCAAGATTCTTTCTCCAGTTTTCTGTTTTCTTGGCAAATGCTTCGTCTTTTTTGATTCTTTCTGCTTCGTCCGGATGAAGGGTAAATTTCAATCCGTTATTGAATTTATCCAAACCTTTGAACTTCTCGATCTGTGCTTTACGCGTTTTCATCAGTTCATTGAATTTGGCTTGATTTAGAGTGATCGTTTCTTCTTTATCCAAGGCTTCTTTCCACTCCGCAGATTGTTGCAGTAATTTATAGCTCGGGCTTTCGGCAATTTGTTTTTCTACTTCTGTTTTCAGTTGAGTAATGTTAAGTCCGGTCAATTTTTTGTAAGAAGTAGCCTCAATTTTGTCCCAAGGCAAGGCATATTGGTCAAATCTTTCGCCTACCTCTGCGTAGGAGAAGAAGTCTTTCATTTTGATATCCGCCTCAATTCCTTTTCTCTGAGTCGATTCACCCGAAACTCTATAGAATTTTTGAATCGTCAATTTCAAAGCACCAAAATCATCATTCGTATTAAGGAATCTATTAAGCTCTACAAAAGTCTGAACTGTTCCTTTCCCGAAAGAACTTGGTGACCCAATGATTGCTGCTCTTCCATAATCCTGGAATGCACCGGCAAGAATCTCTGAAGCCGAAGCAGATAATTCATTTTGCATCACAACAAGCGGACCTGTCCAGATTGGTTCATTGGATTTGTTGCTCAATGTCTGAACTTTTCCACGGCTGTCTTTCACCTGAACATATGGTCCAGCATTCATAAACAAGCCCATAATATCACCAACTTCCGTCAATGATCCACCGCCATTGCTTCTAAGGTCTAAGATGATCCCTTCTACGTTTTCTTTCTTAAGTTTGATCAATTCTGCTTTGATATCATCGGAAGCGTTTCTGCCTTTTGCATCTTCAAAATCTACATTGAAACTTGGCAAATAGATGAATCCGTATTTTTTACCATTTTTAGAATTAACAGTGATGCTTCTCGCAAACGTGTCTTCAATAGCCACTTCTTCACGGATCATCGTCACTTCTTTGATGGTCTTGTCTTTTTTCTCAACCGTCAAAGTGACTGGCGTTCCTTTTTCACCACGGATTAGTCTTACAGCTTCGTCAGACAACATTCCGACAACGTTTACCGCTTCTTCCTTTGGTTTGGATTTGACTTTCAGTATTTTATCGCCAGCGGTCAATTGTTTGGATTTCCAAGCTGGTGCGCCAATCGTAAGTTCACCCAAATGCAAAAATCCTTTCTTTTCTTGTATTATAGCACCAATGCCAATCACTTTTCCGGTGAATTGCATGTCAAACTCTTCTTTGTTTTTTGGTGAGAAATAGTTGGTGTGCGGATCGAAAACTTCTGTGTAAGCATTCATATAAACGGTGAACCAATCCATTTTCTTTCTCTTTTTGAATCTTCTGAAAGAATCTGTAATCAGATCTTTTACTTCAGCCGTTGCTTTTTCACGCTTTTTTTCCATAGAAATGGGCGCGTACTTTATCGTATCCTGAAGTTTGTTGTTTACCACAGAATCCTTTTTCTTTTTCTGAGCTTCTTCTCGGCTTGTAAGGGTTTCTATTTCCTGCAGAATGTTATACTTGATATATTTTTTCCATTCTTCACGCTGTTGTTTTGCATCCGCAGGATTCACTCTTTTTTTCGGCTCCAGGATCAACTCCTCATCTTCATCCAAATTGATCGGCTTCGAAAGAATGTCCTGAGTCATTTTATCGATCTCATCTACACGTTGGTAGAGGCGGTCAATTGTCAATTTATAGAAAACCAGATTCCCATTGTTGAGGTAGTCATCCAGTTTTGTATTGTGCTTTTTGAATTCGTCGATATCAGATTGTAGGAAGTATCTTTTGGACGCATCTACACTTTCAAAATATTTCTCATAAACGTCCTGAGAATAAGCATCATTGATAGGTTTTGGATTATAATGAAGATAGGAAAGCGTGTTTTTGACACTTACCATTATCGTCTGCATTTTTTCATCATCATTTTGAGGGGAGTTGAAACAGAACATCAGCGTCATAAGAGGCGCAAACATCAGCAGTTTCTTGAACTTGATTTTTTTGAACATAAATTTGTACGTGGCGTTAGAATCTATTTTTGTTTAGATTTTTTAATACTATTTTTTGGCTTAATAAAGCATTTCTCCGAATCTTAAAGGAAATTTAAAAATAATTTAATTTTTACTTCTGATTAGTCAAATGAACTTTCGGATTGTTACGGATTGCTTCAAAAACGAAACCAAATTTAATACCTTATTTTATTTTACCTGCTATAATTTATTTATTTTTGAGAGAATTTTGAAAATATTAAAATAACCGAAATATTATAAAAGCGAAATTATGAGCAAACCATTGATATTGGTAACCAATGATGACGGAATTACAGCGCCAGGAATTAGAAAATTAATCAGCATAGTCAACGAAATAGGAGAGGTCATTGTTGTAGCTCCCAACTCGCCCCAGAGTGGGAAAGGCCACGCCATCACAATCAATTCAACTTTAAGTTTTGAAGAACTGCATCTTGATGGGCCTCAAAAAGATTTTTCCTGCTCCGGAACGCCTGTGGATTGTGTAAAAATGGCTTTGGACAAAATCCTTCCAAGAAGACCAGATTTGGTGGTCTCGGGAATCAATCACGGTTCGAATTCTTCGATTAATGTAATTTACTCAGGAACAATGTCCGCCGCAGTGGAAGCTGGTGTAGAAGGTTTGCCAGCAATTGGATTTTCTCTTGGCGATTTGAAATGGGAAGCGGATTTTGATCAGGCAGAAGATTTTATTAAGGAAATTATTCTTAAAACTTTGGAAAAACCAATGCCAAAAGGTGTTGTCCTGAATGTCAACATTCCAAATCTTAAAAAAGAAGAGATCAAAGGCATCAAGATTTGCAAGCAAGCGAATGCCAAATGGGAGGAAAGCTTCGACGAAAGAACCAATCCACACGGAAAAAAATACTACTGGCTTTCTGGCTATTTCAATAATATGGACGCGTCTGAAGATGCAGACGAAACAGCTCTGACAAATGGTTACATCAGCATTGTTCCCGTGAAATTTGATATGACAGCCTACGAATATATGAACGAACTGAACGAGATTTTTCAATAATTTTCTATGACTGATTTACCAGGAATTGCCATCAAAAATTTTCACGAGAAAACCAGCCGAGGCAAACTTTACGTTCACGATACGTTTGGACCAAGGGTAGAAATGCCGATTTCCATCTATTTCCGAAACGAAAAACAAATGCCGACTCTGGAGAAGAAAGCTCTGAACCTTTGCAAAGGGAAAACTCTGGATATTGGCGCTGGCGCAGGAAGTCACGCTTTGGTTCTTCAAGATAGAAATCAGGAAGTTGTGGGATTGGAAATTTCACCAGCAGCTTGCGAAGTGATGAAAAACCGAGGTCTGAAAAATGTGCTTTGTGAAGATATTTTCAAATTAAACAATGAAAAGTTTGATACGCTTTTGCTTTTGATGAACGGTATTGGACTTTGTGGCGATTTGGCTGGCTTCAGAAAATTCCTCAAAAAAGCAGAAACTTTGCTTAATGAAAACGGAATTTTGATTTTCGATTCTTCGGATATTAATTATATGTATGAAGACGATATATTTCCAACAGACCATTATTACGGCGAAGTTTTTTGTTTATACGAATATCAAAAAGAGGTCACAGATTGGTTCAAATGGCTTTATCTGGATCGGGAAACTTTAGAAAATATTGCTTCGGAAGAAGGTTGGATTTCGGAATTGATTTACACAGATGAGAACGATCAATATCTTGTGAAATTAAATCTGAAAAAATAAAACAGAAACGCCTCAAAAATTTTTGAGGCGTTTTCTTTAGAAAAAGTATAGTTAGTTATTTTTTAATAATCTTTGTGTTGTGCGAAGTCCCGTCAATATTGTTGATGGTCACAATGTAACTGCCAGCTTTCAAATCTTTCAGTTGGATCGCACTGTCCGGATTGGCAACCGTTTTTAATTGTCTTCCTGTGATGTCGGAAACAGTTACAGACTTCACATTTTTGTAATCGCTCAAGTTCAAAACATCAGAAACCGGGTTTGGATAGATTCCAATTTTATTCTTAGAAAGTTCTGATACCGCAAGAGTTGCCGGCGTAAATTTGAAATCATCCAAAATCAAATAGAAATCGCCATCCGTTTTTTGATTTCCTGTCACACGGAATTTGAATTTAGAATTTGCTGGCACAAGTCCCTCTTGTATTTTGTAAGTAAAAGTTTTGCAAGTGAAAATCGACGTCAAATCAATCGTAGAAATCGGGGAATAAGTTTGCCCGTCATCTTTAGAATATTCGACCACCATCTCTCCAGAAACTTTTTTGCTGGCGTCCAACGGATAATTGAAAGTTCTGTAGCTGAATGAAACATCTATCGCTGCGCCAGAAGATGCAGAAGATGAAAATGTTGTAGATCCAGTAAGTGCACCGCTGTAAAGATTTCTGATTAACGCATATTCGCCACTGCAGAATGACGCACTTTTACTTCTAAAAAATCCAACATTTGTAAAACTTCCATTGCTGGTTTCAAAACCTTCTGTATTATTGATTTGTCCAAAAAATAAACTTGAACCGATTATTGAAAGAGATAATAAAAATTTCTTCATGCTAATTGTATTGTTAATAATTATAAGATTAATTTGTCAAAAAAGAATGCAATGATACTTATATTTAATGATATAATAAATTAGTATTTTGAAAAAAAATGAAATTAATTTTAATCCTATTTCAAATTGCATAAAAAAAACCGCCAATCACAGACGGTTTTAGTATTGATCTAGAATTAAATCTAATATCTAAAGGCAAATTTCTAGCATCTAGTTAAATGCATTGTCATAAGCCATCGATGAAAAATCAATCTTAAGCATTGCTTGAGAATCGATGGGATTTCCATTGCATTTGGCCGGCGTCCAGGTTTTGTTCACTTTTTTTGCCGCTTCTTTCAGGTCATTTAGAAATTGATCGCTGTTAGCTACTTTTGGTCCGGCTTCCAATTTTGCAAGATTTCCATCTTTATTAATGTCCAATTTTACAAAGAACAAACCGTTGATAACGTAGGTTTTCCAATTCGCATTTTGTGCCAATTTTTCTTTCAATTCCTTGATGTACGCATCGGAACCTCCAGGATATTTTAAAGTTTTGAACTTTGAAGGATCGCAATCATTGTCTTTGATTTGATAAATCCCTCGAACGCTGTAAGCCACAGAACTTAGGGAACTATCATTCATTGGAATGTCAATATTCATCATATCTTCCACATCGCTGTTTTGCGCGAAAGCCAATGAACTTATTAATAAACT